>NZ_AUCX01000010.1 GCF_000429985.1 Maridesulfovibrio bastinii DSM 16055 | reverse complement strand
TATGCCAGAATGCGCGGCCTCTCGAAGGCTCAAGAACAAAGTCTCCTCTGCGCAGCCTGCCAAAACATGAAGAAAATAGCGCTTATCCTAAGCGCTAGACGCATATTTTCTGATATTTTTAAAACTATTGCCTTCAAAGAGAGTTCCGTTCACTGTTTTGCTTCGAACTTGGGATTTGATCGACCAAATTTAAATTTTTCAAACTAAATCAAACAGAAATAGGGCGTAATAAAACCCCGCTTTCAAAAAAAACGGGGTTAGTCAGCAATCTGAGGGACCGCTTTTGGCGGTCCCTAAAACATAAAAAGGTAAAAATGTTAAAAGGTAAAAGCTAATTTGTTCTGAGGAGGCGGAAGCCCAGGTCGTCGTTCCTGCAGTCCGGATCGATCCAGCAGCGATTGGCCGCCCGCACGCCCCATGCGTAGCTGCTCCAGCCGCCGCCACGGTAGACGCGGTCGAAGCCTCCGCCAGAATATATGGGATTCTGACGGGAGTGCTGGGAGTAGGCGTTTTTGTTGTACCAGTCCTGGCACCACTCACAGACATTGCCCGACATGTCGTACAGGCCAAGACCATTGGGAGCCTTGGTGCCCACAGGATGCGTCTTCTTGCCGCTGTTACCGTTATACCAGGCAACACGGTCCACATCATTGCCCCCGGCATAGGTCTCGTCCCTGCCGCCGGAACGGGCCGCATACTCCCACTCCGCCTCCGTGGGCAGACGGAAAGTACCGTTTCCCTTGGCGTTCATCCGCTTGATGAATTCCTGGGCATCATTCCAGGAGACCGTTTCGACAGGATTGCGGTCACCCTTGAAGTGGGAAGGATTATTCCCCATAACCCGCTGCCATTCGGCCTGGGTCACCTCGTACTTGCCCAGCCAGAATCCGTCCACGCACACCTCGTGCACCGGCTTCTCGTCCTTGCCGCCGGAGTTGGAACCCATCTGGAAACAGCCACCCGGAACCCACACGAACTCTATGCCCGTGGTTGGGTCGCGCCAGGTCTTGCCGGGGGTAGAGGAAGAGGGACGGGGGGCAGGGGCTGCTGCCTCCGCCACCGTCGCCTTTTCCAGTGTCACCGGCACGTCCAGGTCCTGCCCCGCCCTCAGTCCCACCCACTGGCGGACCTTGCCGTACCCGGATTTCGATGCCTCAACGTGATATTTGCCCGGCGCAAGTGACATGCCCCGCGTATACTTCGGGCCGATGTTCAGAATCTTGATCGTCGCATCTGTCGGGTTCGGCAGCACATACAGCCGCTCCGGCTTGACCTCGGCCCTGGCCTGAGTCAGTGCGAACCCGACATGCACCGACTGCCCGCCAAGAACAGTCGTGATTTTCTCCTGCGGCTCATACCCGTCCAGTCTGGCTTCGAGGGTAACCCGACCGACCGGCAGGCCGTTCAGCGATTTGGGCGTACGCCCCACACGGTTGCCGTTCAGAAAAATCTGCGCCCCGTCAGGCTGGGACTCGATGCGCAGCGAGCCCATCGTCGCAGGCTGCGACGCAGGTGCGCCATACGTGGAGCCGTACGCAACCATGGTTTGGCCCGCAAGAAAGATGTCGTCGTACAGGGAAAGGGATATCCACGGCTCCTGACTTCCGTTGGTCTCCCGGACAACGCCTTTGCCCGCCCGCTTGAAGACCTGCTCCAGGGTCAGCCCTTTCTTGTCGATATTGGCCAGCAGGTTTTTGGTAAACACGCCGTTGCGCCCGCTGCCGTCCGCCGCTACGTCGCCGAGCGCGGTGGCATAGACCACCACCGTACCTCTGGGCGCGTCCATGCGCGTCAGGCCGCGCGAGGCCGACCGGAACGAACGGGCAAACGGGTTGTTGCGGCAGGCGTCGAGGATGAGGATGTTCACCCCCTTTCCGGCGGCGGACATGCCGTCCAGCACTCGGTTGGCGTTGACCGCCTCATACTTCACGTCATATTCCGTGGCCACGTCGGCATCCACCGGGATCAGGTAGTTCGCCCCCTGCACCTGCATGCCGTGCCCGGCATAGTAGAACAGGCGGATATCCGCCCGCGCCAGCTTGGACCCAAAATCGCGGATGGACCGCTCCATCTTCTTTTGCCCGGCATCGGTCAGCAAAGTGACGTCGAATCCGAGCCCTCGCAACTTGGCCGCCATATCCGAGGCGTCATTGACGGGATTTCTGAGCGGCGAATCCGCATACCGTCCGTTGCCGATGACCAGCGCCACCCGCCCGGCGGCAAGCGCTGACCCCGAAATGGCCAACACCAAGAAAAAAACAAGCAGCCCGATCCGTTTCATCCCGATTCTCCACACAAAAATGCTGTTTATCCTCATTCCCGACAATCCATACATATTCAAGAACCGAAAGTGAAGGGCAAACCCGGCAGCCGTCCCCCCACGCTTTAGCGGACAATAGGCTCCTTCCCTTCTGTTGTCGGAGTTGACACGATCTAAAATTTACATCATAACTATATGAAAATAAAGATTATATTGTTTATTTCATGTGTGAAAAAATGTGTTAATTGGTTTCCGAAGTCACCGAGAATGATCTGGGATCACCATAATTCACCCAAAAGTAACCCCCTGCCATGTTTAGAAAACATGGCAGGGGGCGGCTTTTTAGAAACGTGGTGGGTACTTTTTGGAAGGCTTTGCCCCAGAACAGTCTTAAAGGCATCAATCGGGGATATTTGAACAGGGCCGAGTCCTATGGAGATAATGAGTACCCCTGCTGTCAGCACCAGCATTCCAAGGATGAATATAGTCTTGGTGCGGAGGTGCTTTGTATATTCCGCAGGAATCTGGCCATCGTTAAAGTGCATAGGACTTATTTATTCTCCAGCGAAATTTTGGAAAAGGCTCTATTCTGGAATTCTTTGTTCATGGTTTTATAAGCCGGAAAGCCGACAAGGAAAGAGTATATTTCATCTGCTTTGGCTGTGGGCTCTATGCTTTTAAATTTTTCAGGATAAAGAATTTTTCCGATGAAATAAGCATCAGCCAGAATTGAACCGAAGTTGCGGGAGTACCAGTTATAGGGGAGCAGGCCGTATATATGGTCTTCCTGAACAGCTTTCAGTCCCTTGTATGCTTCTTCTGTTTGCAGTTCATACAAGGCCCCGGAACCTTCCCCAAGCTGGCATGTAGAGAGGTCTACAAAAATATAATCAGGATTCCAGGCTACAATCTGTTCCTTGGATACATTGGTGTGATTCAGCGGCTTAGAGTCCGAATTTGCCGGTCTTGCAACATTGAGGGCATGCACGAATAGAAACGGCGGGTATCCCGGTTCGGTCGATTGAAGTCCGTGTGGGCCTTTGCTGGCAATGCCTCCAACGTAGCAGCTTTTTTTCTGGCTGTTTGGTATATTTGAAGTCAGGTTATCAAGTTCCGAAATACAGCGGTCCATGAAGTCGCAGACTTCTGCGGCTCTTTTGTCTTTGCCAATAATACTGCCCATTAATTTCAGAGAATCAAAAACTTTCTTTTTTCCACTATCCAGTGAAGCATATTTTAAAACAACAACTGGAATACCTGTTTTAGCCTGCAACTCATCCGGGTTGTAGCCCATATTTGCATATGTTTTAAAGATTAGCTGAGGTTGTGGTTCGAGGCTTAAAATTAATTCCGGGTTATCATGGCCCCTGAATTCACCAAATAACGGCAGCTTTTTGAATTGCGGATTTGCAAGAGCATACGGGCGGGCATCAAATTCATTACGGCGTATTTCAATATCGTCTACCGCAACAGCCATATCTTGCGATTGCAGATAGGTGAGGTAGCGCAGGCATCCCGGTCCCGAGCAGATAACTCTTTCAACTTTCGAAGGAATTTCAACCTGTCTGCCTGCGGCGTCAGTTATTATTCTGGTTTTTCCGGCTATGGCCGATGAACATAGCAAGGTTAAAAAGATTAAAATTATTAGAGTATTGCTAAAAATTAACTTTGCATAATTCATTTTTTACCACGCTTTGGATGTTGTTATTTTTTAATAATAAACGCTTAATTGGTATATTTTTAAAAAAAACGTGTCAATATATGCTATTAATTTAGAATTAATAATCATAATGTTTTAGTAGGAAATAGGGAAAAAGAGTCTAAGGATGGAATCAGGTGCAGCCATTAATTTTTAAGTTTAAATTTAAAAATTGCAGCTAAAATTCAGCTGGATAATGCAGTTTTGAACATTCAAAATTAGAAGTCTGATTTTGTCGAACATAAAAGCTGTCTTGCAAAAATATGTTCTTATGTGGATAACTGGCCAGAATTAGAAGCTTATTAACAATAAATAACAATAAAAATTAGTTAGTTAAAGATATTAAGAACATTTTTTAAGAACAGCAGTATAGAGAATGAGCTGGGTGGTTTCTATGGAGTAGGGTTCAATCTTTCGTTACCGTTGAAAATAAGCTGCCAGAGCCTTTCAAAAGCGTGTCCGGTATTGAATTCGTCTTGTGGATCGTTGGAGATTATTTCAAGAGCATTGAGGTAAAAGCTGAGTGGACGGCATAATATGCGGTCTTTTCGTACTATGAAATTACCGGTCATTGCGCTTGCGATAAATTGCTGCGGCGGCTCCTGCTGGAATAGTTTTTTAAAAGTTTCGCCGACAGGAATATCTTTTCCCCAGCCCAGCCATTTATCCTTTGATTGGGGATCATTCATCTGGTGTGGACGGCCTAAGCGGTCACATTTTGTTCTGAACCATGCCAGCCCTTTGAAAGGAATATTTTTAGTAACATTCTGATGGATTAAATCCCTAAGCTCTTTAGGTCCGCATCCTTCTTCCAGATGGAAAAAAGGTGACCCCTGCATGAAGACCGTGAAATCAGAAAAATCAGGATAGCTGTTTACTATATGGGATAGGTAAGTATGTGACTCACGCCCGATATTTTTTAACGGTATTGAATTATGTAGCGGGATTACATTTTTATTATATATTGTGATTGGAAAATCCATTTCCTCAATCCAGCTTATGTCCTCGCTGTATCTGGAAACAATTCCGCTTATTGTCGGCTGTGTTGAAAATTGATGGGGCATGGAATTTTATAGCTTTCCCGTGATTGAAAGTGAAGTGCGGAATACGAATTGTGGAAGTAATTGCTGAATATTTTTTAACTGTGGCTAGCCATAACTTCGGTTGTGAATGAGGGCCTTGGGCATGTGGTTGTCTGCGCAAGGTCATAGAGTTGAGAATCTGTTTAACCAAGTTAAAGCCGATTGATGAAGTTTGCTGTTGGAGCATGTTTTTGGCCTTGTCCGCTCCATAATTTTTATAAGTCTGCTGAAAGATATGATATTAAATTGTATTTTCTATGACGGGAAATTAAAAAGACCCGCTTCGGATGAAGCGGGTCTTTTTAATTGTGATTTCAGCTACCGTAATAATGATTACTCATCAATAATGATTATTCATCTTCTGGAGTGAGTTCAGATAGGTCTCGTTTAATGTCTGTAGCAATTTTGTAGAGAATGGTAAGAACCAGTGCTCCAATTGACCAGATCATTACTGAGACAGCTATTTCACTTGAAGTCGGCCAATAAGGCGTGACGGTGTTGAATGCGTTGGGAGTAAAACCTGCGGTAACAAAAGACATACCTTTATCAACCCATGTTCCGAAGACCAGAATTACAAGGGTGAAAGGCAGCAGTGATTTGTTGTCACGCAGTTTGGGCGGGACAAGCAGAATAATACTCAGGATGCAGCATGCAGCTGCGGCCCACATCCAGCCAACAAGTGAAGTATTACCTTCAAGACCGGAGAACAGGAAGACCATAGGCTCCATGTGTCCGGGAATATTGGAGTAGAAAGCAGTGAACAGTTCCAGCATAAAGAAGAAGACGTTCACGCACATAGCGTAGGTGATTGTCTTGGTCAGTGTTTTGGTTGCTGCATCACCCTGATAGTAACCTGTCAGTTTCCTTACAACGTAAAGAATGAGCAGGAGCAGAGCCGGACCGGCGCAGAATGCAGCGGCAAGGAATCTTGCAGCAACAATTGCTGAGAGCCAGTAGTGGCGGCTGGGCAGACCTGCGTACAGGAAAGCGGTAACAGTGTGGATTGCAAAACCCCAGACAACTGAGAGGTAAATAATCGGTTTGATCCACTTGGGTGGATGAACACGCTGACGCTCTGATTCGAGGCAGGTCCAGCCGATAAGTACGTTTAATGCCAGATAGCCGCACAGAACAACCATATCCCAGAAGAGCATGGAGTTCGGTGTGGGGTGCAGAATCATGTTCATTGCGCGCTGTGGTTGTCCTATATCAACAAGAACGAAACACAGGCTCATAACAACGGCTGAAATAGCCAGAAATTCACCCATGATAACCAGACCGCGATATTTTTCATAATTATGAAGATAAAACGGCAAAGCAATCATAACACCTGATGCGGCAACACCGACCAGATAGGTGAACTGTGCGATATAAAATCCCCATGAAATGTCACGGCTCATACCGGTAACAGTCAGACCGTGTATCAGCTGGTTAATGTAAACCAGTGAACAAAGACCGATGACAATTATGAGAAAAAGAATCCAGCCCCAGTATCTAGGGCTTCCTTTTAGTGCTTTTTCGAGCATTTTAGCCTCCCCCTAGATGATGTAGTAAACACCGGGCTCGGTTCCGAGTTCCGGCTTCCTGCGGATGGTGAAGTCTTTTCTCAAGACCTCTCTCACTGGAGAGTTGGGGTCTGTAAGATCTCCGAAGACAATAGCGCCTTCAGACTTCGTTACACAAACTGGAAGTTCGCCTTCCGCAAGCTTCTCAACACAGAAGTTACATTTCTCAACAACACCGCGCATACGGGTCGGGAACTTCATGTTCAGATTGTCCATATCAAGATGGAGTCTGGGGTCCATGAAGTTGAAGCTTCTGGCTCCGAAGGGGCAGGCTGCCATGCAGTAACGGCAACCGATGCAGCGATGGTAGTCCATTGCTACAATGTGGTCCGCGCGCTGGAAAGTAGCTTTTGTGGGGCATACTCTTACGCACGGCGGGTGCTCGCAGTGGTTGCAGAGGAGCGGAAAGCGGCGTTCTTCAAGCTCTTCAGCCATGTGGTTGTTTTCCTGTTCGGGAAAACTTTCACTGTATGAAGCATCCCACAACCATTTTATGTCCTGATTGGTAGGGATCTTGGGAACGTTGTGCCAGTGATGACAGGCATCAGCCAGCTTTTCAATCTGTTCCTTGGTGTTAAGCTTGCGGGTATCAATAACCATTGCCCAGCGTTTGGCCTTGAGATGGGCTTTATTGACAATAGGATGTGCTTTCCCGGAAGCCAAAGCGCCGGCAGCAGGAGTAAGACATAGTCCTGCTGCTGATATTCCAGCAAATTTCAGGAAGTTTCTTCTGCTCTGTTTCATTATTTGGCCTCCTTGGGAGGAACGTGGCAATCCCAGCAGTAGGGAGTTACACCGGCGTCCTGATGACACTTGTCGCAGAATTTTTCCTTGCTGGTATGGCAGCGCAGGCAGGTCTTCTGCAGGCTGATGGTGAACTCTTTACCTTTACTGTTGATATAAGTCCTTTCACCGTCACGAAGGGCCCAGTCTCTCCATTCGTTAAGCAGCTGCATGTGATGAGCCCTCATGTATTCTTTGGACTCTATGCAGTTCTTTTCATTTTTAGGCAGCTCAACTTGAGGCTGTTTGTAAGCCGCACTTCCGAGATTAAACCAGAAGGGAAGCGAAACAAGAGCCAGGAAGATAACCAGGCCTGCTATAATTTTTCCACCGTAATGCATGTGTTACCCCTCCTTACCGGGCAGAGGTTCCTGGCGAAGGTCGACTTCCCTTTCCTTTTCGCCATCAAGAATGAGGGCGTTTCCTACCAGCTCATGCACACCGCAGACGTCTACGCCCGGTGCCCAGTAGTTGGCCAGAGGAGGAAGGGTTGCACGGTCGATCGCGCAGATACATGAGAGCATGTTGACATCGTGCTCGTCGCGAACGGATTTGAGAGCATTACCTCTCGGCAGTCCGCCGCGCATGCGGATTTCCATGATCTCGTCAGTATTCAGTCCTGAACCGCCGGCGCAGCAGAAAGTCTGCTCGCGGATAGTCTGTTCAGGCATTTCAAAGAAGTTTTTAACAACATTCTTAATTACGTAACGAGGTTCATCCATGAGTCCCATGGCACGGGCAGGGTTGCATGAGTCATGGAAGGTTACCCGCAGGTGGTCGTTACGGCTGGGATCGAGTTTCAGCTTGTTATGTTTCATAAGGTCGGCTGTGAACTCGGTGATATGCAGCATTTTTGTCTGAGCGGCAGCGGGGAAGACTGTTCCTGTGATCGGGCTCTTGGGAACCTGCAGGAAGTCGGCCGGACCGTTCATAGTATCCATGTACTGGTTGATAACACGCCACATGTGTCCGCATTCGCCGCCGAGAATCCATTTTACTCCGAGGCGTTTTGCTTCGGCATACATCTTGGCGTTAAGTTTCTTCATCATTTCCGAAGAAGTGAAGAGACCGAAGTTACCGCCTTCAGATGCGTAAGTGGACAGGGTGTAGTCGAGGCCGATGTGATCAAACAGCATCAGATAACCCATGAAGGTATAGATACCGGGATCAGCAAAGACGTCTCCGGAAGGAGTAATGAAAAGAATTTCATGTCCTTTTTCGTTCAAGGGTACATTAATTCTTTTTCCGGTTATTTCTTCGATATCGTCAACCATGAATTCAACGATATCTTTGAATGCATGAGGCTGAATACCGAGGTGGTTACCAGTGCGGTTACAGTTGGAAACCGGTTCGAGAATCCAGTTGATGTTTACACCGCAGAGGTGCAGCAGCTCGCGTGCCATCATTGTTACTTCGGCTGTGTCAATGCCGTATGGGCAGAACAGTGAGCAGCGGCGGCATTCAGTACACTGATAGAAGTAAATGAACCATTCTTTGAGTACATCTTCGGTCATTACACGGGAACCGGTGAGTGTACTGAGAATTTTACCTGCCATAGTGAAGTCTTTGCGATAAATGGAGCGCATAAGCTCGGCACGCAGGACAGGCATGTTCTTGGGATCACCGGAACCGATGAAGAAATGGCATTTGTCGGCGCATGCACCGCAACGAACACAGACATCCATGAAGATTTTCAGGGAGCGGTATTTGTCGAGCCTTTCTTTGAAGCCCTGATGTACGATATCCTGCCAGTTTTCAGGCAGTTTCCAATCCTGGTCAGCCGGGTTCCACTCTCGGGGGTTCGGAAATCCCAGGTATTCAAGTTTCTCCGCTTTAGCAGGATAACACCAGTTGCCCGGTGAAGTATCCGCTTTAATATCCATCCACGGTGTGGACGGCGGAGTATAGTTTATGCTTTTTAATAGCTCTTCGGCTTTTGGGAGGTCAGCCATGTCAACTCCTCAAAAAGGTATTGTTAAGGTCCAAACTACTTAAAAGTATTTTGTACTCTTAAGACTTTTTTTCCACCGGGAGACCCGCTTCAATCATGGGTTCTCTGAAATCGTTCTCATAATCTTCATAGCTGTGAGGCTTGATGCTGGGATCGTTCCAGGGATTTTCATGATGTACGCGGCGCGGGTTGTTGGGCATATTCCTTGTTGGAGAAAGGAAAACACCGCCCGCATGCATGAGTTTGCTGAACGGAAAGTAGATCAACAATGTACAGACAAGGAAAAGGTGTACATAGAAGGGTACTGACACGCCAGCAGGAATCACGGGGTGGAAAGTGACCAATCCCATTGTGAGCTGCTTAACAGCCGGAATGTCGACATGGGCGAAAAAGCGCATGTAGATTCCGGAAAGCGCAACGCTGATGATGAGCAGCAGCGGGAAATAGTCGGTTACGAGTGATATGTAACGGACTTTTGCATCCCAAAGCCTGCGCGCCAGCAGGAAGCCCAGTCCGACAAGAATGAGTATGTCGGACATGTAAAGTCTTGGCGCACCGATCTGAAAAATTCCGTCAAGCATAGCCACAAAGTTGATACATGCAGGAACTGGCTCGAAAAAGAGTCTCATGTGCCTGATAATGATCAACAGAAATGAGTAATGGAAAAGCAGAGAGAAGAGCCAGAGCCATTTGGCTGAGGCATAAGTTACCTGCCCTTCCTGAATGCCTGTCTTTGCATTCCGGAAAAGAGACCGGAAACAAAGAACTTCAAGCAGCATACGGATAAAGGTTTGACCAGGGGTCACAGGGTTGTCAAACTTGCTGTGCTTAATGAAGTCGAGAGACTTCTGCTGTCCGCCCGTGGTCGTAATATTAAAAGGAACTGGGCTTTTTGCCCATTTGATTATCCGGTAGGCAAAACCTACCAGAAACACGGCAACTGCCACCAACGGTAACGCGATGCCGAATAGTCCCGCCATGTGTGCTGTACCAACGCCGAAAAGCGCGATAAGCACCAGAGCAAAAACTAAAACGAGTGAGTACAAAGCGTTCATTTACCTTCACCTCGCTTATACGTTTGGCTTCCTAGGAAGCCGGCCACTACACCTGCCCGGCCCCCTTGGCCGAAGCGTCCTCGATCTTATTCGCTCGCCTGAGAATCATGTGATAAGCCCGTTTTACCTCATCAATCCTCATTTGCGAGATCAAATCTCTATTTTTGGTGTAAACGTCAAATGCAATGAGTCCTAGATTGTCAATCCTGGTCTCGAATGCCAGAAGTTCATCAAGAGAGTTTTCTTTTTTGAGTTTTTCAAAAAATTGTTCTCTGATGAGTTTTTTAAGCTCCAAAGCAAAGCTTAAAGATTTAGATGGCGCAAAATCTTGAACTGTCCTGATTTTGACAAGTTCGTCAAGGCATTCGGCAATAGCATCGCCGTTATCCCAGTCAATAACCAGATCAAGAAGTTGAGCCGTTACTTTTCTAATCGCAGCACCTACAGGATTGGTGAACCTGTCTTTATTACTTTTCCAGACCTTTTGAGTTTCAACAGGGTAAGTGCTGAAAACAAGGTCACACCATTTTTTCGCAATTTCTTCTCTTCTTTCAGAAATTTCTTCTAAAAGACTCATTTTGACCGATCCTGTGTAATATTATGATGGCTGATCGAAGAATCAGGGAAAGCCTTGGCAAACCTGCATGTATGATTCTTTTTGCAGCTAAATTTAACCAATAAAAAAAAAAGACTTTCTCAAAGTCGACTAACAGGACGATATTCCAGATACCCCGACATTCGTCAAGGTCTTTTCCCTTGAAAACCGCATGTGCGGATTGTTGAAAATCTTGATGAAACAAGGGTTTTTCAGATACTCTTCTGAGAGAAACCCGGAGCATCGGAAGAGGGGGATTCTGTTTTATTCTTATTTTGACGGGAAAATTTTAAAAAAGATTAAATTCTTTTATGGAGATTAGTAAATGGTTAAATATATGGGAATTAATCACCTAGCTCTGGTTACATCCGATATGGATTCCACAATAAGATTCTGGAGAGACCTTTTACATATGAAACTCGTTGCCGGGCTTGGACATCCCGGTTACAGACATTATTTTTTCTCACTTACAGAACATGATATGGTTGCCTTTTTTGAATGGCCGGATGTGGAAAAGCTACACGAAAAGGATCACGGTGTCCCTGTGAAAGGACCTTGTGGTTTTGATCATGTTTCATTCGAAGTTTCTGCGGATGATGATTTGTGGGAACTCAAGGACCGTATCGAGGCCGCCGGATTCTGGGTCTCGGAAGTTCTGGATCACGGATTTATTCATTCAATTTATACCTTTGATCCCAATAACATAGCGATTGAATTCAGTGCGCCGACTAAGCGGGTTGACCTTAGAAGAAAGCCGCGCATGATGGACCGTTCACCGTCTGAAGTGACCTGTGAAGGACCTGAACCGGTTGAAGGCGTATGGCCGGAAGTAACCAGCCCGGCTACTGCTGATGATAAAGTTGTTTATCCCGGAGAAGGAGAAGTTTTTGACACAGATGAAAATGGATGCTTCTAACCTGATAGCCTACCCTGAAGGGTGCAGGGTGGCCACGTTTATCAGGCGTTACAAGCGATTCACGGTGGAGGCCTTGCTTGATGGAGAGGTTGTCGGAGTGCATACCAATAATACTGGAAGCATGCTCGGACTTTTAAGGGAAGGGTGTGACGTATTGATTTCTCCGGCACTTAATCCGGCGAGGAAGTTGAAATGGACTCTGGAAATGACCAGAAATTCTGGTGTCTGGGTCGGTGTTAATACCTCCATCCCCAACAAAATGATTGAGAAGGCCTTTTATGCCGGAGTACTCCCGGAGCTTGAGGGGTATACCCACATAAAAAGGGAAGCCAAGGTCGGGAACAGCCGGCTTGACGCTTTGTTGACGGATGAAACCGGCAAGCTGCCCGATTTATGGGTGGAGTGCAAAAATGTGACTTTGGTTGAAGACGAAGTGGCATGCTTTCCTGATGCTCAGACAGCCAGAGGACGCAAGCATCTGGAAGAGCTGATGAGTCTCGCCGGTTCCGGTGCAGCCGTTGCAATGTTTTTCTTTATACAGCGCGCAGACGGACAATGTTTCGGACCGGCTGATTTCATCGATCAGGAGTATGCGGATTTATTTTATGAAGCGATTGATTCAAAAGTGGCTATGTGGCCATACGTTGCCAGTCTCAGCCTCAAAGGAGTGGGGATAAGTCACAGATTGAAGGTTGTGAACAGGTGAGTGGTAAGTTTTTTATAAGATTAAAAAAAATAAAAGCTGTTTCGAAAAAAACGAAACAGCTTTTAAAATTTGAAAGTTCAGAGCTTTTTTAACGTTAAAAAAGCCCTGAACCCTCTGATGAGAGAAAAAGCGCGGGGTCCTTTGGGAACCGGGTCTTTCCCGTTCGGACCCCGTAGGAGCAGGTTGCCGAAAAAAATAGTATGGCAGTTGCGGATCAGTCCTCTTTGCCGGAAGAAGTCTTTTCTCGCTGGAGTTCCTGTTTCCGCATGATTCTGCGTTCCTGGGCCTCTTTGTTTCTGCGATGATCGACACCTGTTTCAAGGATCAGCGGCGGTACGGGTGAAGGTCTTCCTTCTGCTCCTATAGCTACAAAAGTCAGGTAGGCTGAGTTGGTATGTCTTGTCTCGCCTGTAAGAAGATTTTCAGCTTCAACCCTGACTCCAATCTCCATTGAAGTCCGTCCAACCATATTCACATTGGCATAAAGTGAAATAAGTTCACCGACATAAGCCGGATTTATAAAATTCATTCTATCTATAGAGACCGTGACAACAGGTTGTCTGGCATGGCGCATAGCAGCTGTTGCGGCTACCAGATCTATCTGTTTCATCAGAGCTCCACCATGCAGATTGCCTGCCGGGTTGGTGTCCTGCGGTAAAACCCGGTAAGTCATAAGCGTTTTGCTTTCACTTCCTTTTTTGGGTTCCACTTTATAATCTCCATGTTTTTTTGTAGTATGTTTGTATTACAAAAAGTATTCTAAATATTCTTCTTTGAGTAGTCAATACGTGCTTGCCAAATCATTTTAGCTAATCTTTTTCCAAGATCGGCCTGTCTTGCCCTCAAAAGAGCTTCAGCCGCTTCGGCATTACCTTGAGATTTGAGCAGGGTGGCAGACTCAAGATCACGAAGGTAGTTTTCAAACTCCTTTATAATACTTGATAAATTAAGAGATTCCAGCTCAAGAGGAACTCTTACTGATTTAACCTTTTTGCTCATATCTTAAAATAGTCCTTGCGTTTGTTAAGTCTCTTATTTGCTCATATATTAATTTTTGTCAACATTTTGTAATACAATTATATGACCTAATAAATAAATATTGTCATCAACTAATTTGATTTTTAACAATAAAATGAAATTAATTAGTATTTAAAAAGTAATACATAATGTAATACAAAAAAGCTTCAAAAAATATTCTTAAGTGTAATTTAAAGTTTATGATTCAGGTTCAGGAGAATTCGAAGGCCGGTTGAGTTTTGATCTCAGCCCGGCATGCTGCAAAAAAGGAGGTGAAAAGAATGAAAGCTTCGGCCGGAGAATTAAAAACAGGTTCAAATGAGCCGATGATAATAATAGAGAAAATAAGGCTGTGGCAGAATTGGGAAGTATATTTTTTACCGATCCATGAAAAAATGGCTATGCATATTATTATGCCTCCGGCACCCCATGAAAGTAGAATATTCAGCCAGAATGGTCTGATATTGAATAGAAAAATTCCAAAATCTGTCCAGACCTGCTGTTGATCGTACCAGACCTGCCATAGCGTCGTAGGAACATTCAGAGGCAGGGGTGTTGCCATGGGCATTCCTGTAAGCAGAGTCTGAGGGAAGTGGGTTATGATACTTATTCCGGCGGCCCATATCCAGTAGGTAGGAATGTCGTTACGGTTAAGCAGGGTCATGTCCTGAACCAGAATGGATGCATAAGAGAAGAAGCAGAATGCAAGAATGACGGCAATTTTTTGTCTGATGCTTTTTTTCGTGAAAAGTATGAAAAGCATAACCGCAATAACGCTGGCGTTGCGGTTTAAGGAACAGAATATCCCCGAGATGATCAGGAGCTGTTCAACGCTGTTGTTGCCGTCATGTTCGTCAAGAGTTGAGCAGAGCCCACAAAGCAGAGCAGTTGCGATAAGAGACGATCCGGCTGCCCCGCCGGGAGAAGTGAACGGAATAATTTTAGAAATTTGCAGCAGTAGCCCTCCGTCGACCAGTATTGCCAGTATTGCAGCGAAGAATGAAATAACAGAAGGAGCTGCACGTCCGAAACGGCGGAGCCATAATGCTGCCAGACAGAAGTAAATCGCCGGTCTGATCTGCATCAGAAAGGGCAGAATCTCATGTAGAGGCTGGATTGAGTCTGAGAGGTATGCGAAAAGCAGATATGTAATCAGTGCGGCTGACAGGATGGCTATAAACGGAAGAATCCATGGCTTTTCATTTTTTGAGCTCAGCTCTGAAAATAACCCGGCAACAGCTGTTCCGGTTATAATGTAGTCGACAGTATGAAATGGAATCTGGATTCCCAGAGCCGTTCCGGCATAATAAAAGAGGCCCAGCCCGGGACAAAAAAGAGCTAAGACCAGACCCGCCGCTGTTATGTTTCTGCTACCGTATTGCATTTAAAAATGAGTACATCGAATGAGCTAGAAAAAAAAGACTCAAAATATATGATGCCGGATATATTACCTGCTTTTTTTGGTTTTCAGAGCTTTTGTTTTTAACTTAAAAAAGAATCTGGAAAAATAATTAAAGGGAAAGGTCTTAGGTTTTTGAAAAGGTTTTTCATTAAAAAGAATATTAAGCAGATGGGTTATCTGTGTTTTTGAAGAGAGGTAATTTACGCATCCGGCGCAATAGGAGATGGCCGGTAGTCCTGCTTCCAAAAGCTCGTTACCCCGTTTGTTTTGCCATTCCCCGGCAATGGATTCATCAAGAAAAGACGTAGCTCCACCTTCCCCGCAACAAAATGTTTTTTCTCTGCTGTGCAATGGTTCAGAATATTTTATTTTGCATTTATCAAGCAGGCTTCGGATATCTTCGTGCATCTCTTTTTCAAATCTGGTTACGCACGGATCGTGTATTGTGACTTGCAGCCCCTCATGATTATAAAATTCGGTTTTTGAACGGTTTAGGTATGAGTACACCGTGTTTACCTCAAAAGGAGGATTGGCCGCTTTCAATGTCGTGTAACAGTTGGGGCAGGCTGTTAATATTTCTGATATTCCCGCTCTGGCGATTTCTCCTATCAGTATAAAGAGTCGTGATTCAATGTTCTGACTGATTCCCAGTGAGATAGAAGGTTTTGAACAGCAGTCGAGAATAATGCCGGTTGTGCGGTCCGATTGCAGAAGGGTCTTATATGTCTGCATCGTGGTGAGTGGAAACATGCCGGGGAGTGTGCAGCCCGGAAAAAAAGCCGTTTTGCAACCCCTCGGGATATTGCCGCCGGAAAGCAGACGACTGCGCCCAAGATTTTCGTATTTCAATATGGGTGAATAAACTTCAAGGTCTGTCAGATTTTGTTTTACGGCTTCATTGCGAAGTTCACCGAACATCGCTGAGGGATTGCAATCAACAGGGCATACCGCAGTGCAAAGCGAGCAGAGGGAACACTCAAATGAGAAGATTGCAGCAGCCTGAGCCGAAATTTCAGATTCAAGAATTTCCCTTGCCAGAGAGCCGGGAGAACCGTGCCTTTGAAGAAAAAGGCAATGCTTTTCACACTTTCCGCAATCGATACATTTTTCAGCGGTCTCAGCTATATAGTCTCTGATTTTAAAGTTTGGCATATTTTACGATTTGTTAAAGAAAAATCTTAATAGAGCCTTTGGGCGACTCTATAGCAGCTGACAGCCCCAGACCTTTACTCTTTTGTTAGTATATTCGGTGCATTTACCTTTCAATCTTATTTTCTGACCCGGCTTGAGGTTGGTGACTTCAGGCATATTTTCTTCGGTAAAATAGCATAAAACTTCCGAGGTAAAGTTGGAAATACCTTTTAAGCCGATGTTTAAATTTCCATAATCGTGATTGGAAACTTCAACGATTTCGCCGCGTATCTCTAATATTTCATTCAGGTATTTACTGCCTGCCGCAGTATTGTTTTCAACAAAATCAATATATAATTTGTATGATCCGACACTCAGTCTCGGTTCACTGGTTCGTACTTCATTATATATTCTGGAATGCCATCCGCTTAGAGTTTCCTTTTTTCCACCCATAGACGGCTGTTGTGGTGCCGGTCCGGCAAAGGTCTTTTTCTGAAGGTCCATACGGTTGACCATCTGTCCTGTTGAATCGAAAACTTCAGCTGTCGGTTTTCCGTCCGGAGCTAGAAATATACGGACTCTGGTCCTGCCCACCGGGTCCACAAGCTGAAATTCCTGAGCCTTGACAACATTGGTCATGTTCACCCCTTAATTTGTCGAGAAGAGTTATTTTTAATGGATGGAAAAATGTTTCTTAGTGTGTTTATAGAATTAAATATGTTATGTGGTAAAGTGGTTTGGAATAAAAATAGCCGTGTTTAGCCCGAAAGGGCGTAATATGGCTTGCGCCATTGGCACTCTGTAAGTTAGAAGCCCGAAGAACTGAACTTTTAAATACGTTTGAGCGTTTTTTTACAGTTCCGGCGGATTTAGGAGTACTGATAAGACTTGACTTGACAGTTCAAAAGCTATAACTGTCAAGCCCTTTCTTTGCGCAATCTTCATCGAATTTAAGTGGCAGGGCAGTTTTTTATATAAACTGAGCGCAAATAAATGCAAAGCGGCGGAGCGGTTAATTGTTCGATAGCCTTTCAGACAGACTTTCTGAAGCCTTTAAAAATTTCAAGGGACAGGGCCGTCTGGATGAGAAGAACATTCAGGACGGAATGCGTGAGGTGCGCCTTGCACTCCTCGAAGCGGATGTTAACTACAAAGTAGTTAAAGATTTCGTGGACAAGGTTAAGGAGCGCGCTCTCGGACAGGATGTTATCAAGAGCCTTTCTCCCGGGCAGCAGGTAATCAAGATCGTTAATGACGAGCTTGTCGAACTGCTGGGCGGAGAGCAGGAAGGGCTTGTCCTGAAGAAAAAACCGGCAATGATTATGATGGTCGGATTGCAGGGATCAGGTAAAACAACCTCATCTGCAAAGCTGGCTCTATATCTTCGCCGTAAAAAATATAAACCATACCTTGTCCCTGCCGACGTATACAGACCAGCGGCTATCGACCAGTTGAATGTCCTTGCCAAACAGCTGGATATGCCGGTCTATCCTTCCACCACGGATATGAATCCGGTGGATATATGCAAGGATGCACTTGTGAAGGCCGAGGAAGAAGGCTGCGATGTAGTTTTCTTCGATACAGCCGGACGTCTGCATATAGATGAAACACTTATGGATGAGCTTGTGGCTATCAAAGAGTCCTGCTCACCAGATGAAATACTTTTCGTTGCGGATGCCATGACCGGACAGGACGCTGTCAACGTGGCTTCCACATTCGATGAAAAGCTCGACGTCACCGGCGTTGTGCTTACAAAAATGGATGGTGACGCCCGTGGTGGTGCCGCACTGTCCATTAAGTCCGTGACCGGCAAGTCCGTTAAGTTTGTCGGTATGGGTGAAAAGCTTTCGGACATGGAAATCTTCCATCCTGACCGGGCTGCGTCCCGTATTCTCGGTATGGGCGACATGCTCACTCTTATTGAGAAGGCTCAGGCCACGATAGATGAAGAAGAAGCCGAAAAGCTTACCGACAAATTCCGCAAGGCCAAGTTTGACCTTGAGGATTTTCGCACCCAGATGCGGAGAATGAAAAAAATCGGCTCCATGGAGAGTATCCTAAAACTTATTCCGGGTCTCGGCGGGCTTACCAAACAGCTTGGCGATCTTAATGTCCCGGACAAGGAGCTGAACCGGATAGAAGCCATTATTTCTTCCATGACAATGGAAGAACGCAGGAATCCGAAAATTATCAACCCCAGTCGTAGACGCAGGGTTGCAGCCGGTTCCGGCGTATCTCTTCAGGATGTTAATCAGATGCTCAAAAATTTTGAGCAGATGAGTAAGATGATGAAGAAGATGATGGGTGGCAAAGGCAAAGGCAAGATGCCTAAAATGCCGAAGATGCCTAATATCCCAGGACTCGGTGAAGGCGGTGGAATGCCGGGAATGCCGGGTCTTCCGGGAATGGACGGCATGGAAGGGATGGAAGGCATGAATGGTTCCGGAGCGCAGGCTCCGCGCACCATAAGCAAGAAAACCCTTCAGGAACGCAAGAAAAAGAAACTCAATAAGAAGGCCCGCAAAAAGAAGCGGAAGTAGCTTTTGAGTAATCAGCTTGCAATTTATTAACGAAACTCTTAAATAACACTATATGGGGGAAAATAAGAAATGCCCGTGAAACTGAGACTGACCCGCATGGGTTCCAAAAAGCGCCCTTTTTATCGCGTAGTTGCAATTAACAGCGAAACCAGACGTGATGGTCGTCCTCTGGAAAACATTGGACACTATAACCCGATGGTTGAGCCGGCTGAAATCGTTATTGATAAGGAAAAAGTGGAGAAGTGGCTTGAGAAAGGCGCAGAAGTCAGTGACACTGTTCGCGCTCTCATTAAAAAAGTTTCCTAAGGCTTTTTTCCCCGGCGCTCGGACTCTTCTTCACCAGATGTCCCCGATTGACAGTAGCAGCGGAGGTTGTTGGCATGTTGAAAGATTTGGTTGAATACATCGCGAAATCGCTTGTTGACAATCCGGATGAAGTTCTAGTCACCGAGATTGAAGGGGAACAGACTTCTGTAATTGAGTTGAAAGTAGCAAAGGAAGATCTTGGAAAGGTCATCGGCAAGCAGGGACGCACGGCTAGAGCCATGCGCACTCTTCTTGGTGCTGCTTCTACCAAAGTCAGAAAACGTTCGGTTCTGGAGATCCTTGAGTAGCTTTTCCGGATCTGGCCTATCAGGCAGGCTGCTATGAAAATGATTCTAGTGGCTGAGGTTATTAAACCGCATGGCCTAAGAGGGGAAGTCTGCATTGAATCCTATGCGGATTCCCCTTTTCTGTACGGCGAGGTTCCTTTTGTTTTTCTAGGTAAAAACAAAGGCAAGCCCCGTCGTTTTCGTGTGCTTTCGCACAGAAAGCACAAAGGCAGGGTTCTTCTTACCTTTGAAGGGGTGGATGGACGCGATAAAGCTGAAGACCTGCGCGGTTTTCAGGTTTTTATCCGTGAAAAGGATCTTCCTGAAAGCGGGAAAGATTCTTTGTATCTGTACCAGATCAAGGGAATGAGAGTCGTGCTTGAAAACGGCGAAACGGTGGGCACAGTTTCTGATTTTCTGCTCAACTGCGGGCAGGAAACATGGGTGATAAAATCCGAAGACGGGAAAGAAATACTTTTTCCCGCCGAGCAGGATTTTATCTTATCCGTAAATATGGAAAGCCATGAGATTACTGTTGCTCCGCCCGAAGGGCTGCTTGAGTTGTATCTCGCTGAAATTTGAAATTAAGTATATTTCCCGGACATATCTGTGAAGTTCAATCTGGTAACACTTTTTCCGGAGTTTTTTGACTCCCCGCTTTCCCACGGTCTTATGGGTAAAGCGGTTGAAAACGACATTGTGTCGTTTAATCTTGTCGATCCACGCTCCTATACTCAGGACAGGCATAGCAGTGTGGACGACAGGCCTTATGGCGGCGGACCGGGAATGGTCATGTTTGTCGACCCCATTGCAAGGGCTCTTGACGAACTTGATATCAAGCCGACCATAAAAGGTGGAATAGGACGCAAACGCCGTCTGATAATGCTTTCGCCTAGAGGAAAACAGCTTTCACAGGCTCTGGCCCGTGAACTTGCCGAAGAGGATGAAGTTACACTGGTGTGCGGAAGGTACGAAGGTATTGACGCCCGCTTTGAAGATCTTTATCCGGTGGAGTGCGTTTCAGTCGGAGACTTTGTTCTCAATGGCGGAGAAGCCGGGGCTCTCTGTCTGATTGAAGCTGTCTCCAGACTGCTGCCCGGATTTATGGGGCATGCTGAGTCCGGCACCGAAGAAAGCTTTTCGTCGGGATTGCTGGAATATCCTCATTATACCAGACCGGCTGAGTATGAAGGTCTGAAGGTTCCTGAGGTTTTATCCTCGGGTAACCATGCCGTTATTGAAAAATGGAGGCGGGAAAGATCACTGGAAGTGACTCTTGAGGCCCGTCCTGAAATTTTATCAGAAGCAGACGATCTTACAAAAGATGATGTTCTGCATCTGAGGAAGACTCCCCGCAATCGCCTTGGAAGAAATCTTTCCATGGCACTGGTACATTACCCTGTGCTAAATAAATTTGGGGAGAAGACCGCTGTGTCTTTGACAAACCTCGATATTCACGATATGTCCCGCGTTTCCCGTTCGTATTCTTTGGCCGGGTTATATGCGGTGACTCCGATCGAGGATCAGAAAAGACTGGCGGATAAGCTTATTTCTCACTGGACCGAAGGCGCCGGCAGCAGGTTTAACCCTGATAGAGCCGAGGCTTTGAAGACGGTTCAGGTCAAAAATTCTCTGGAAGATGTTATAGATAACATTGAAAGAGAGTCGGGAAAAAGACCGGTTATTGTAACCACAAGTGCCCGTGGGGCCGGAACCTTGATACCGGGTCAGGTTCGGCAGTGGCTCGAAGAGTCCCCCGTACTGCTGGTTTTCGGGACTGGTCACGGATTGGCTCCGGAAGTATTGGAAATGGCGGTTGGCAGCCTGCGCCCCATTCGATTTATGGACGGATACAATCATCTTTCAGTAAGAAGTGCGGTAGCGATCACGGTAGACAGGCTGCTTGGTGACGCCTGGTAGTTTGCTTCCGCTAGGGTACCGTAAATAGTTTTCATATAAGGAGTAGCGACATGAATGTAATTGAAAAAATAGAACGCGAACAGCTGCGTATTGATATGCCTAAATTCAAGGCTGGAGATACTGTAAAAGTTCATTTCCGTATCATTGAAGGTGAAAAAGAGCGTATTCAGGTTTTCCAGGGTGCTGTTCTTCGTTTCCGCAAAGGAACCACCGACTCAACTTTTACTGTTCGTAAAATTTCCGATGGTATCGGTGTTGAACGTATTTTCCCCGTTCATTCACCTTACATTGAGCGTGTAGAAGTTGTTTCCGAAGGTAAAGTTCGCCGTAGCCGCGTTTACTACCTCCGTGGACTTAAAGGTAAAGCCGCACGCATCAAATCCAAGAACGCCTGGTAGGCGCTCGCAGAGCCTTGTTTCAAGGTTCCGTCGATCGGGCTCAGGCCCGGATCGGCAGAAAATTAGAAGATTTAAAGCCGCCTTTCCCGGACCTTATGGCTCGGGAACAGGCGGCTTTTTATGTTTTTGGAAGCAATAATGTTTTGGCTTAAAGATTAAACGGGGTTATTGCTCCTACAGATTGTTGTGCCGGTCATTTTCAGATTTATGGAAATTTTTTTGTAAATAATTATCTGCTGTGGAGTCTGAGGGGCTGGCAGACTGTTTAACTCTCTCAATTCTAAAGGAACAGTTAAAATGCTGCTGCCGGGTCTTGAACAGGAAAAAATTATTATTGCCGGGGTTGATGAAGCCGGGCGCGGCTGTCTTGCCGGACCTGTCGTCGCCGGAGCTGTTGTTCTGCCTGAGAAATACGATCTCCCCGGACTTGGCGATTCCAAGAAGCTCAGTGCCCACAAACGCGAGGAGCTCGCCCTTGAGATTAAAAGGCAGGCTCTGCACTGGTCTCTCGGGGTCAGTAGAGCTGCTATCGTTGATGATATAAACATACTTCAGGCTACCTTTCGGGCGATGGCTCTAGCTGTGGTAAATCTGCGCATGAAACCGGGGCTTGTTCTGATTGATGGCAATAAGACCATCCCGGCCCATGCTTTTCCACACGGAGCATTAAAGGACGGCATGAATTACCGGCAGGAATCAGTTGTAAAGGGTGATGACAAGATTCCTGAAATTTCCGCGGCGTCAATACTTGCCAAAACTTTTCGTGACATGCTGATGGAAAAACTGGAGCATAGGTATCCCGGATATGGTTTTGCAGAGCATAAAGGCTATGGCACAAAAGTTCACCTTGAAGCTTTGCGTAAACTTGGTCCTTGTCCTATACACAGGCTCACTTTCAGGGGCGTTGTCCTTGAAAAACCGCAGAAAAAGGAGCAGAGGGTTTGCCTGCCGGGCATTTGAAATTTGGACAGGCCGGAGAGGACTATGCCGCAAAGTATCTTGACTCGCACGGTTTGAAAGTCCTTGATAGAAACTGGCGCTGGCGGCAATGGGAGCTTGATCTGGTCTGTATGGATGGAGATGAGCTCGTTTTTGTGGAGGTTAAATCAAGATCCGGAAGTGGAATGCAGTCCGGTATTGAAGCCTTGACCCCTGCTAAATGTAAGAAACTGGTTAAAGCAGCTTCTCATTATCTTTCAGAAAAGAATTTATGGGAAAGGCCGTGCAGATTTGATCTGGTGGCTATTACTGGAAATTCAAACTCTATGAAACTGGAGCATATAAAAAGTGCCTTCGAATTCTCCGACTTTATGGGTGGTGGCAACACCGCTTGGCAACCTTGGTGACATTTCAGAGCGGGCTCGGGATGTTCTTGCCAGAGCGGATTTAATCCTTGCCGAGGACACTCGAAGAACGGGTATGCTCATGCAGAAGCTTGGTATAAAATCCAATGGTTTTATAAGCCTGCATGAACACAACGAAGAATCCAGAATAAATAAAGTTATTTCAATGCTGGAAAATGGCGAAAGTCTTGCCGTGGTCTCTGATGCAGGAACTCCGCTGATGAGTGATCCGGGCTACCGGGTGGTCAGGGAGTGCAGAAAAAAAGGCTTTAAAGTTGTACCGGTTCCCGGACCCAGTGCGCCTGTAACAGCTTTAAGCGCAAGCGGCCTTCCGCCATATCCGAATACTTTTTTAGGTTTTCTGCCACGTAAGGCCAGCCATGTTAAAAAACTTTTAAAAGTTCATGGTGCAACCGGGGCCACTATTGTCTTTTTCGAGCGTAAATCCAGATTACAGGAAACTCTGGAAAATGCTTATGAAGCTCTGGGCAACCGTGAGTTTGCCATCTGCCGCGAACTGACGAAAGAATATGAGGAATTTATATTCGGGACTCTTGGAGAGCTTGATGGTATGAATCTGGAGTTGCGCGGGGAAATTACCGTTGTTGTCGGCCCTCCTGAGAAACCTTCCGAAGCCTCAGAAGATGACATTATGGAGCTGATTGAAGAAGAAAGAGAGCAGGGCGGCAAACCAAAAGAAGTTGCACGAAGGGTTGCTGCGCGCGTGCAGGGCTGGACAGCAAAGGCTGTCTATGAAAAAATGAATTAACATACTTGAATAATTTTTAATGTCTGTTTTCAGTCTGACTATGATTACAGACATCAAGATAATGCCGTGAACCGGTTAACTGGATCGGATTCAGGTGTTACAGGAAAAGATGTGAACTTGGCGGAAAACAAAGGTGGGAAAAATATAGCCTGGAGTTTTATCAGGTGCTTTTTTCGCAGTTTCCTTGTGGGATCTGGGTTTAACAACCGTGGTTTGCAGAATATCGGTTTCTGCTATGCCATGCAGCCCGGTCTGGAAGCCATATACAGTGATCCCAAAGAGCTTTCGCGGGCTAAAAAGCGTTATGTCCGCCACTATAATTCACATCCTTTCTGGGCTCCGCTGCTGATTGGTGTTTTTTTATCTACAGAGTTGAATATTAAATCCGGACGCTTCCCGGAGCAGATGTTTGACAGATTTAAGAACACTACGAGCAATTCCCTATCCGCCATAGGGGATTCCCTGTTTGCCGGAAGTGCTCTGATTTTCTGGTCACTGGCGACGATATGCCTCCTGTTGACTGGCAATAACCTTGTGGCTGTGCTACTTGGAATTACGTTGTTCACCTGTCTGCAGGTCTTCAAAGTGTATACTTTCTGGGCCGGGGTAAACAAGGGGCTTTCTGTGCTTGACAGCCTGCGCGGCTGGGATCTGATAAACTGGGGTCAAAAATTAAAATACTGTAATACGCTGCTGGTTTTGTATTTATGGTTTCTGGTGTGGCCTCGCCCGATTGTATGGTATCAGTGGTATGGCGGAGCTGCCGCTTTAGGTGTTCTTGGATGGCTTATAAATTCACGGAAAATTTCCCGTGAACTGGTAGCTGTCCTGTTTTTTGTCATCTGGATTTTTATGTCCGGAATTTATCAGCAGTAAATATCCGCTTTTGCGGAACTTTAACTATATAGGATCAATTAGAAATGACTAATAACAGCGCGCTGCATGAAGAGTCTCCGCAAAGCGGTGATGTGTTGGCCAGAACAGTAGTTGTGGCAAACCAGCTTGGACTGCATGCCCGCCCGGCGGCGCGGCTGGCTCAGGAATCCCAGAAGTTTGAGGCCGAGATAACGGTCGTATGGGAGTCTCAGGAGGTTGACGCTAAAAGTATTCTCGATCTTCTTACTCTTGCCGCTGCACAAGGCAGCAGACTTGAGATAAGGGCCGCAGGAAAAGATGCTGTAGGTGCTCTTGACTGCATTGAAGAACTTTTCAAATCCCGCTTCGGAGAGGAAAAATAGTGGCCAGAGCCAGATTGCACGGAATTTCGGTATCCACAGGAATTGCCATAGGCAAAGCCTATTTTCTGAATCGCAGCATTACAGCCCGGCTTCCCCGACACAATGTCAGTACTGAGCGTGTCGAAGAGGAAGTTGAAAGGGTAAAACGCGCTTTTAGAGATGCGGAAGCCGAGCTTGAAGCCGTTCATGATAAAGTCCCTGATGAGCTTAAAGAGCACAAACTTATTATCGATTCGCATCTTATGATGCTTAAAGACCCCAAACTCTGCGGATCAGCTGTCAAATATGTTCAGGACATGGAGATCAATGCCGAGTGGGCTCTTGAAAAAGCGATTAATGATTTTGAAAAAGCGTTTGGAGCTCTTGAAGATAAATATATCAGGGAACGTATGCAGGACGTCCGGCAGGTAGCCGGAAGGGTTCAAAGCTGCCTCATTGGTAACGATGTGGATCTCCGTCCTATTGAAGGCCGTGTAATTCTTATGGCCCATGACCTGACTCCGGCCGATACAATTGAGCTTGAGATAAACAGGCTCATGTCTTTTGTGACCACACTGGGTGGCAAAACTTCACATACAGGCATTCTGGCCAGAACTTTGAATATTCCGGCCCTGGTCGGGGTTGATGATCTTGAAGCCGAAGTAATGGATGGTGATTTTGTTGTCATTGACGGTCTTTCAGGACAAGTGCTTGTAGACCCTGACGAAGAAGAACTTGAATACTATTACAATCTTCAGAATCAGTTTGAAGATTATCAGCGTACGATTATAAGAAGCTGCCATCTGCCTGCTGAAACCGTTGACGGTTATCAGGTCGGTGTGTTGTCAAATATTGAACTTTTTGAAGAAGTTGCGGCTGTTATTGATAACGGTGGTGACGGTATAGGACTTTTTAGAACAGAATATTCCTATATGAGCCGCAGCGAACTGCCCACGGAAGAAGAGCTTTATGAGAAATATTCTGATCTCGCTTCAATTATGTCACCCAACAAGGTGGTGCTCAGAACTCTTGATCTAGGGTCCGACAAGTTTATGTCCAAGTTCGGGCAGCTTGATGAAGCCAACCCGGCTATGGGACTAAGGGCCATAAGATTTTGTCTGAAGCATGAGGATCTTTTCAGAACCCAGATCAGAGCAATCCTCAGGGCCAGTGTTCACGGTAATATTTCTCTTATGTTTCCAATGATTTCGGGGCTGAAGGAAGTATTGCAGGCTAAAAGCATGATTTTCAGCGTGCAGCAGGAACTGAGAAGCGAAGGTAAGCCTTTTAATCCGGATATGCCTGTGGGAATAATGATCGAGCTGCCGGCAGCGGTTATGATAGCTGAAATTCTGGCTCAGGAAGTAGACTTTTTCAGTGTTGGAACAAATGATCTGATCCAGTACAGTCTTGGCATAGACCGGACCAATCATCATGTTTCCTATCTTTATCAGCCTTTGCATCCGGCTGTTGTCCGGTCGATTAAATATGTGGTTGATGCCGGGCACAGGGCCGGTATAGAAGTCAGTCTCTGCGGAGAAGTAGCTTCCGATCCGTATTGCCTGCCTATTTTAATGGGTATGCAGATAGACAGTATCAGTCTGACGCCACAGGCCATTCCCGGCATAAAAAGAATCTTGCGCCAGCTCAAAATGCCGGAATGCAAACAGCTGCTGAGGGAAGTTCTGAATTGCAGAACAGTTGGACGAATCAATAAGCTGGTTACAGAAAATATTTTTAAGAAATACCCCGAAGAGTTGATTTTTTATGCTTCGCTTCTGGATAATTAAATATAGAAATTATGGCAAAATCAAAAAAAAAGAAAAAAGCTCCGGGCTCTATTGCCCTGAACAGAACAGCCAGAAGAAATTATGATTTTCTGGAAAATCTTGAAGCCGGTCTGGTCTTGACCGGAAGTGAAGTCAAATCACTTCGGGCCGGTCTGGTCAGCTTTATGGACGGCTATATAAATTTTAAAGAAGGTGAGGCCTGGCTGCTTGGTGTGCATATCGCACCGTATGATCATGCCGGTTATGACCAGCATGAGCCGGACAGGCCGCGCAAGCTCCTTTTGCATGCCGACCAGATTGAAAAGCTTAGAGTAAAGTGTGAGCAGAAGGGACTGACAGTGGTTCCCGTGCGCCTGTACCTTTCAAGAGGCAAAATAAAACTTGAAATAGCTTTGGCAAAAGGACGCAATGTCCATAATCGTAAAGAAGAATTAAAGCGCCGTGATATCGCAAGAGATACCGCAAGGCAGCTTGCTAGTTATAAATAAAAAAAACAGCGGAAATCTTTCGCCATTGCTGACGTCAGTTTTCCGCTGAAAATGAAGGCTTGCGAGAACCGGACTCCAAAGCAGGAGAAGAGTCCGGCTCCCTCCCTGATTACTGCAATCCGGATATGAGCAGGGTGAAAACCATTGCCATGGAAACCCAGAACATAGTTTTCACGGTGCCGACAACCGGACCGAGGCTTTCCTGATAGATGAGGCTGTCTTCAGGAGTAAAAATTTGGGTAATGATGTTACCTTTGCGCTTTTCCATTTCTTCCCTCCTTTTGGTGGGCCGGAAGGCGTTTTAATTATTGCGTAGAAAAAGCATGCCTTTTTTGCGAATATCAATCAAACGGGAATATTTAAACGCGGTCTTTAAAAATTTTAAAGTGGAATAATGGATAGTGGAATTATACCAGATAAAAACATTTGCAGTTGTGGCGGAAGAGGGGAACCTTACCCGCTCTGCTGAACGACTGCATGCAAGTCAGTCTGCTATCAGTCTGCATATAAAAGCGCTTGAGGAAGAATTTTCGATTCGCTTATTCAAGCGTTCAGCCAAAGGAATGGCCTTAACAGCGGAAGGTAAAATCCTTCTTGAAAAAGCTGTAGCCGTGCTTGATGCGGCTAAAGAATTGAAGCTGGCGGCAAAGGGGCTTTCCGGTGAGGTCAGAGGACTTGCTCGTGTGGGACTGCATACTTCCCCTATCTATCTGCGTACCCCGGCGTTGATAAAAGCCATAAATAAAAAATATCCGGGTCTTGCTTTAAGCCTTAACCAGAGTTCTACCTGGGATATCAGAAAAGATATTGCTGCCGGTGAGCTTGAGTCCGGCTTTTTTTATTCCATAAACCAGCCTGAAGAAATTTCAGCATTTATGCTGGAACAACCGCACCTGAAAATTGTCGGGCCTTCGGCATGGCAGGATAAGATCGAAAATGCAAGCTGGGAGGATCTGGCTGAAATGCCGTGGATATGGACTCCCCCTGAATGCTCCTTTCACCACCACCTTACCCGCGAATTTTCTTCTAGAAATCTTGAAATTCGTAAAGCCATGGTAGCTGACAGCGAAGATGCCCATGCGACACTTGTCCGCTCTGAAACCGGTCTGACCCTGATGAGGGCTGATGAAGCCGATGCTGAAGAGGCTAAAGGCGGGATCTGCACCTGTAAAAGTCAGGGGCTTATTCTGGGATTATATTTTGGATATAAGCACGGGATGTCTTCTGATCCCGTGGTCAGAGCTTTAATTGAATGTGTCCGCTCTGTCTGGGAAGTGGATTCCTGATTATTGTACTTGCCTTTGGGTTCCGTGATGCTTATCCCTTTAGCAACGGAGCATTTAGCTATGTCTTTTTTTATCGATAAATTATCACGCTCGCAGCGTAAGCAGCTTGAAAAAATTTTCCCCGGTGATCAATGCGGATTTACAAAAGGAGAGCTTCTTTCCTGCGGGGTGGATGCCAGCCGGCTGCACGCTCTTCCTGTTGCTCTGGTCAAGCCTGAATCAACTGAACAGGTCCGCAGACTTCTCGAATGGGCTCAAAAGAATAAAGTCCCTGTTTACCCCAGAGCCAGAGCAACCAATAAAGTTGGCGGATGTGTACCTGTGAATGGCGGGGTTGTCGTTTCCACTCTGGGCATGAACAGGATTCTTGAAATCAACAAATCAGATTTCACTGTCCGGGTTCAGCCGGGGGTAGTTACAGCGCAACTCCAGAAGGCCGTTGAAGCTGAAGGTCTTTTTTATCCTCCGGACCCGGCAAGCTATAAAATTTCGACTATAGGCGGCAACATCTCCACATGTGCCGGGGGTATGCGTGCTGTTAAATATGGCGTGACCAGAGATTATGTCCTCGGGCTGGAAGCAGTCCTTCCGGGCGGCAAAATTATTCATACCGGAGGCCGGACCCATAAAAATGTTGTCGGGCTGGACCTGACAAGGCTGCTGGTAGGCTCCGCCGGAACACTGGCTTTTATCACCGAGGCTGTATTAAAACTCCTTCCTCTACCGGAAACCTCCGCTTCAGTTTTATGCGGATTTAAAAATATTACAGACGCTTTGAAAGGTGCCGGGGCTGTTTTCGGGTGTGGTATTCTGCCCACAGCAATGGAACTTATGGACCGGAACACCATTCGCGCTCTGGAAATGCATTCCGATGTCCCATGGCCTGATGGAACCGGAGGCCTTCTGCTTCTTAAGATTGACGGTTCTGATTCTTCCGTAAGGTCTGATCTGGAAAAAATGTCATCCGCCATAAATGAAGCCAGCCCTACTTTTATCGAAAAAGGGCTCGGTGATGATCAGGAAAGTCTCTGGGAATTGCGGCGGGTTATCAGTCCCGCAGCCTTCAACCTTGCTCCTGATAAACAGGGCGAGGATGTTGCTGTGCCTCGTGGAAGTGTTCCTGAAGCAATTGAGGGTTTTCATAAAATTGGCGAACGTTACGGACTTACAGTCTTGTGTTTCGGTCACCTCGGGGATGGAAATATTCACGTAAGTGTAATGTACGACGGTTCGGAAAAAGATCAAAAAGGGTTAGCATTAAAGGCAAAGAAGGATATTTTCAGGCTGACGTTGTCTCTTGGCGGGACTCTTTCCGGTGAACATGGAATGGGGCTAACCAAAGGCGGGTATGCCCGAATGCAGTTGAGCGAAACCGAGCTTACGCTGATGAGGGACATTAAAAATGTCTTTGATCCTTTGAATATTATGAATCCGGGGAAGGAACTGAAATGAAAAAGAAACCCGGAAGTTGCGTACAGTGCGGTAAATGTCTTGAAGTTTGTCCGCTGTTTAAAGCTACAGGCAGAGAAGAGCTTGCTCCCAGATCGAAATTTTTTCTTCAATCGCTGGATGATGAAGAAGGTCTTAGTGAAAAAGATTTCAATGCGCTGGCATCCTTATGTCTTTCCTGTGGACGCTGTGCTGAAAACTGTCCCCAGAATATGTCCGGGGCAGATTTTGTTTCAGGACTGCGCTCGGACAGCGGTGGATTTTTAAGGTCCTGCTGGAACTTATGGCTTAAGTCCCCGGGACTTATGTGGCCGCTTGCTTCAGCCTTGTCACATCTTTCTTCGAGCAGAATGCCCGGTGCTTTCGGTTCCGCCCGCAGGAAAATGGATGCACTTTTTGCGGACTCCCCGGAACCGTGGGCTGCACTTGATGTTGAAAAGAAATTTGAGGGCCGTAAAGCAGTTCTTTTTCCGGGATGCGTTGCCCGGTACTCCCGCAAAGATTGGACGCAGAAAGCGGAAAAGTTTATGAATGATCTCGGATTTGATATTCTGGACTATTCCGGCTTCACCTGCTGTGGTTCTTCAATGGGCAGTGCCGGACTTCTTGATGTTCAAAACAGGGCGCGTATAAACAACATCCGCTTCTGGAAAGATTCCGGTATGCCTGTGCTGGTTACAATCTGTGCAACCTGTCTCAAGGGGCTTGCGGATTACAGCCCGGATGATTTTGAGTCAGATGCTGATTATGAGAACTGGCAGAACTCGCTGAAACCGCTTTCAGCTCTACTTATCGGAAGTGCGGTTAAATATGGTGAAAATGCCCCTGAAAAGGTTGTTTACCACCATCCCTGTCATGCTCCTGAGAATGACAGCGATGAACTTCTTGTGCAGCAGATTGCCGGGGAGCGTCTTTCACCTGTAAGGAAAGATCTCTGTTGCGGGTTTGGCGGAGTTATGCAGCTTGGGGCTCCCGAGCTATCCCGGACAGTAGGCAGGCATTGTCTGAATGAACTGCTCGGGGACGGCAGTGAAAAGCCCCAGATTTTAAGTGGATGCTCGGCTTGTGTTATTCAGCTGGCTTCCCTGACGGATAAAGATATTTTTGCAGGCCATTGGCTTGATATTTTGAATTAAAGTCTTATTAGATGGCAGTGCTTCTTTAAAAATAAATATGGATAATATGCGGCCAGCGCCGTGCAGGAAAAAGGATAGTTAATGATCAACGCTGTTTTTTCAAAGATTTTCGGCTCCAGAAATGAAAGATTTATAAAAAAATTAAAGCCGCTCATTGATTCGATTGCTTCCTATGAGCCTGAAATGGAAAAGCTGAATGATGAAGATTTTCCACAAAAAATTTCAGCATGGAAAGAAGAGGTTGCAAACGGTAGAGATCTTGACGATCTTCTGCCGGAAGTCTTTGCCCTTGTGCGTGAAGCAGGTAAAAGATCCCTTGGGATGAGGCATTATGATGTCCAGATGGTCGGTGGAATCGTTCTTCATCAGGGTAAAATAGCTGAAATGAAGACTGGTGAAGGTAAAACCCTTGTGGCGACACTTCCTGCTGTCCTGAATGCTCTTTCCGGTAAAGGCGTGCATCTGGTCACTGTTAACGATTATCTGGCAAGCCGTGACTCCGAATGGATGGGCAAGCTTTATAATTTCTTGGGACTCACTGTAGGCGTCATTGTTCACGGCCTTGATGATAATCAGCGCAAGGAAGCTTACGCATCAGATATAGTCTATGGAACCAACAACGAGTTCGGTTTTGATTATCTGCGCGATAATATGAAATTTTACAAGGAACAGCTGGTCCAGCGCGAACTCAATTTTGCCATAGTCGATGAAGTGGACTCCATCCTTATTGATGAAGCCCGTACTCCGCTTATTATTTCCGGTGCTTCTGATGAATCAACAACGCTTTATGCCCGCATAAACAGTATTATCCCGATGCTGAAAGTCGAGCGTGATTTTGAAATTGACGAAAAAGCCAAAGCCGTGACCATGACTGATGACGGTGTAAGCCGCTGTGAGGAGATTCTTGGAATAGACAACCTCTATGACCCCAAGCATATTTCTTTTCAGCACCACATCATGCAGGCTTTAAAGGCCCATCATCTTTTTTCTCTTGATGTCGATTACATCGTCAAAGACGGTCAGGTTGTTATTGTTGATGAATTTACCGGCCGCTTAATGCCCGGTCGCCGTTTTTCAGATGGTCTGCATCAGGCTCTTGAAGCCAAGGAAGGGGTAAAGGTCGAATCTGAAAACCAGACTCTGGCTTCCATTACCTTCCAGAACTATTTCCGCATGTATAATACCCTCTCCGGCATGACCGGTACAGCGGATACTGAAGCTGTTGAGTTCTCTCAGATTTATGATCTTGAAGTCATCGTGATCCCGACCAACAGACCGATGTCCAGAAAGGATTTCCCGGACAGCATCTATAAGACTCAGAAAGAAAAATATGAGGCAATAGCAAAGGCCATTGCCGAACTATACAAGAAAGGCCAGCCGACTCTGGTCGGTACGGTTTCCATTGAAAAATCGGAACTGCTCTCCGGGCTGCTTAAGAAAATGCGCATCCCCCATAATGTGCTGAATGCTAAACACCATGAACAGGAAGCTGAAATAGTCGCTCAGGCCGGACAGGCCGGTCGCGTTACAATCGCTACCAATATGGCTGGTCGTGGTACGGATATTGTCCTTGGAGAAGGCGTTAAGGAGCTCGGCGGACTGCACATAATAGGTACTGAACGTCACGAATCAAGACGTATTGATAATCAGCTCCGCGGACGTTCCGGCCGTCAGGGTGATCCGGGAAGCTCCCGTTTTTATCTGGCTCTTGATGATGACCTGATGCGTCTTTTCGGTTCCGAGCGTATTGCCACCATTATGGATAAGCTTGGAATGGAAGAAGGCGAACCCATTGAAAATAAGATGGTTTCCAAGGCTATAGAAAATTCTCAGAGTAAAGTTGAAGGGCATAACTTCGAAATTCGTAAACAGCTTCTTGATTATGACAATGTCATGAACCAGCAGCGTGAAGTTATTTATACTTTGCGCCGTGACATCATGAATGCTGAAAAGCTTGATGATTTTACCGATGAGTTTGCCGAGGAGCTGCTTGATAATATTTATTATCCTGTAGAGCAGGCTAAAGGACGTCCTCTGGACGAAGAGACTCAGGAAGCTCTCAGGAGCAGTCTTGACGAGGTCTTCGGGTTCAGCAGACGTGACGAGTTCAAGGAAGGTGTTCCTGAGCGTGAAGTTGCCGAGAAATGGATTCGTGAAAGTCTTGATGTTCTGGCAAATGATGCCGGTGAGCAGTATGAAGAAATCCTGCGTTACTTCATGCTGGAATCGCTTGACCGCAACTGGAAAGAGCATCTGCTGAATATGGACCACTTGCGTGAAGGTATCGGTCTCCGTGGTTACGGCCAGAAAGATCCTAAAGAAGAGTACAAGCGTGAAGGTTTTGAAATCTTCCGTGATATGCTTGGAACCATCAAAGAAAATTCTTTGCGGGCTTTGTGCCATCTGCGCATAGAAAAAGAAGTTTCAGAAGAGGAATTCCAGCACAAGGAACAGCAGGGCATGGAATATTCCAGCACTGAAGGCGAAGAAAAGAAAAAACAGCCTATACGCCGGGAAAACAAAGTTGGCAGGAACGATCCCTGTCCGTGCGGAAGTGGCAAAAAATATAAAAAATGCTGTGGTAAATAGCTTGATTGAAATGTCTCTTTGAAAACAGGATTTAAACTATATAAAAATATATAATTAAGCCTGTTAAGCTGATTAGATACTTGAAGGGCGGAACGAAATTTTAAAATTTTGTTCCGCCCTTTTGTTATATTCGAAATATTTTCTTATTCTCTTAACCGAAATGTATTGATTCTCATGCCAGTCGTATGTATGGCTTTTGCGCCGTTTCCCTGTATAGTTGGAAACGGTATTTATTTTTTAATCTCAATTTTGCATTGCAGGAAATAAGATGGAATCATTCATTCATATTTACTTGAAGCTGTTCTTCATCATGACCCCGTTTTTTCTTGTCTCAACGTTTTTATCGCTGACACAGGATTATGAGTCCGGAAAACGGTTAAAAACAGCTCTGAAGGCCACTCTGGCGATTTCAGTCAGTGGTCTGGCTCTTTACCTCTTCGGTAAATATATTTTTCAGCTCTTCGGAATAACCATCGATGCGTTCAGAATAGGCGCCGGTACCGTGCTTTTCCTTTCATCTCTTAAAATGGCCGGAGGCGGAGGCAAGCCTGTTGATGCCGGAAACGACGACGATGATATCGCAGTTGTTCCTCTGGCTATTCCGGTCGCCATCGGCCCCGGTACCATCGGTGTGCTGCTGGTCATGGGTGTCGGCGTTCAAAGTACTCAGGAGTTGTTGCTGTCATGCAGTGCGTTAGTCGCTGCAACTCTTACTTTGGGCTTTCTGCTTGTGATTTCATCGGGCATAAAAAGAGTCCTCGGAAGAAGAGGGCTCAATGTTCTCAGTAGATTAACAGGCTTATTTGTGGCATCAATGGCTGCACAGATGATATTTACTGGTATCAAAAATTTTATGTTCTAATTGATATTCTTAGAAGGAGAATCGGTATGGCAAGGACAAAGCTGCTGACCCCAAAATTTTTAGCTGCCCTTTTCAGGAGAGGAAAATCTGAGTATCTGCCTCTCGGTTATTTGATTGAAGAGGCTCAAAAAGTTTTAGCTGATGGAGAAGCTCAAAAGATTCCGGCGATGCTTACCGATTTAGTTGATAAGGGGCTTATCGAAGCCAACAATGAAGAGTATAAAATTACAGGAGAATTATCCTAAGAATAACTTCTCGATAATTTATCAATAAGTTAAGCCCGATCTTAAAAAGTTCGGGCTTTTTTTGTATATTATGAAAAGTGATGGTCTAGTTAAACTGGTAGGAAAAGGCTTTGTAAAGCCACTACGGGATGATGTCTATAAACTGGCAGTCAATGTCGCCTTCGGCTGATATGGTAAGCGATGCAAAACCGGGAGGATTGTTGTCACGGGGATTGTATAAACTACCCGGGTTAACAACCTGAACACCAGAGACTATGTCCCAGTTCCTGATGTGGGTGTGACCGTAGCAGACTAGATCAAAATCAACACCGAAGTGCTCAGCAGCTCGCTGCGCTACTCCAGAGCGGTTGCCCCAACCGTGAACCATGCCTATTTTAATCCCCTTGATTTTAAGGGTTTCGACAGGCTTTAACTGGTTGCTGAGCTGCCAGTCGTCACAATTGCCTAAAACAGCATGAAATCCGGGGTGCTGGCAGAATGTCTGCCAGACAGAAAAAGATGTGAAATCACCGCAATGCAGCAGGTAATCCGCACTTGCAAAGTATTTATCGAACAGTTTGTCCAACCATGGTTCTGCATGGTGGAGGTGTGTGTCCGAAACAACAGCGATTTTCATTTTACTTTGTTTTAGTCGCGTTACCAACGGTTCTGCCATACTGCTTGGAGTCCTGAACCTGCTTAGCTCTGTAACTGAGGTAGGCATTTCTCATTGCGAGATATGGATCAATTGCTCCTTCCTTAAGTGATTCGTATTCACCTATGTGGAATGACAGTCTGTTGATCTGGTTGTAGGCACCGGCAGAAAGTGAATAGTACCACGGTACATCAAACCACCAGAGAGGGTTGAGCAGAAAGGTGTCGATTGCGTATCCGCTGAAGTCACGCACGGTGGATGGGCCGAGAAACGGAACAACAAAATATGGACCGTTAGGTATTCCCCATACTCCGAATGTCTGTCCCATATCTTCCATGCCAGTATAAAGAGGCATGGTGGTACTTTCGTCACCGACAAGATTTCCAAGTCCGCCAAGACCGAAAACGGTGTTGACTATGAATTTGGATGTCTCGGCTCCTGCGGTAAAAAATTTACCCTGCAATACACATCCTGTAAAACGGACCGGATAGAGCAGGTTGTTGAAAAAGTTATTTACCCATGTTCTCGGACGGCGGGGGATTACAAATTTGTAGCCCTCAGTCACCGGTTTAAGAACGTTGAAATACAGGGCATCATTAAATTTGAACATGGCCCGGTTGTATGACTCCCAAGGGTCATCTGCATGGGCTTCTTTCAAATGTTCTGAATCTCCCCATAAATCTTCATCAAAGGGATCAGTTTCAGCATTTTGCTTGTTTGCAGAAAGATATGCCGCACCAGTCTGGGCAACCATGTAAGAATCCTGAGTGCCTTCATCTTCAGACCTTACCCTTGAAGGGAAGGAGAGCATAATAAAAGCCATCAGGAGCAGGGCCAGTAGAGATGTTGATAAATTCTGCAAACGAGACATTGTTGAAACTACCTATTTATTTTGACTTTTTAGTATCTGTTTTTTTATTTTCGAGAGACTTGATCTTCTCTTCCATACGTTTGAAAAGTTCAGCCTTTGTCTCGGCAAACTTTTTATCCGTACTGGTATCCAGTATTCCGGCAAACTGAGTCCTGTAATTGTTTACGAGGCTCACGCCTTCAATCTTCACATCGTAAACATCCCATTCGTCATTTTCCAGCTTCATACGGTAAAATACCGGTATATCTTTATCTGTTGCAACCAGTCTGGTATCAACCTGAGCATATTTGCCTTTGATAATTGTTTCTTTATCGTAAACAACCTGCTCACCGCTGTAGTCACGGATTTTTTCAAGATATGTCTGTTCCAGAAGGCTGGTGAAAAGACCTACGAAACGTGAACGTTCTTCAGGTGTGAACTGGAGCCACGGACGACCTATCGATCTTTTGGAGAGTTCCGTGAAATTAAAGAAGTTTTTAATAGTTTCACGGATTTTTTCAGTCATCTCGTTCTGCTTGGCTTCAACCCCTTTATACTGAGGGCCCTCAAGTATATTGATAACACCTTGAATTCCGTCTTTAAGTCTTTCCATTGGGGCCTGAGCGGCAAAAGCCTGTCCGGCTGAAAGCAGAAAGAGCAGAATAAGTGGAAATATAATCTTTTTCATAATATTCATAGTACCATAAGATTGAATTTAAGGTGAAAGAAAAGTTTCTACACTTTTCCAAAAACATATTTACTGATTAAATCCTCAAGGTCAATAGCTGATTCCGTCTCAATCAAAGAATCACCGGGATTCAGGGGATCACCGACACCACCTGGGGAAATTTTGATATACTTGTCACCGATGAGTCCGCTTGTTTTAACAGAAGCGATAGCATCATCATAAAGCTGGATGTCCTTTTTAATTTTAAGAACTACAACCGCTTTCATATTTTTTGTATCAAGGGAAATTTTGTCCACATATCCGACCTGAACCCCCATGATTTCTACCGGAGCATTGGGCCTCAATCCAGTAACATCGTTAAACTTGGCTGTGAGCGGATAATGACTGTCGGAAAAAACGCGAACGTCCCCAAGATTGATGCTCATGAAGATAATGAGCGCAAGTCCAAGAAGTACGAAAATTCCGACGCTTGTTTCTTTTGAATATTTTTTCATAGTTATTACCGGTTGGAGTACTACTCGGACTCGCCGAGATATTTTGAACAGTCAAGCTTCATCATGTCAGGGTCAAGGGCAGGCATTGTCAGCCTTGGGGTATCTCTTTCTTCGGTCTTACGGTCAAGGAACTGTCTCAGATATGTATCTTCACTGGAGAGCAGTTCTGCCTTGCTACCCTTGAAAAGGGTTTTACCGTTACCGAGAACGACAACATAATCAGCAATTTTTTTCATGCTTGAAAGATCATGACTGACCACAACAACAGTCATGTCAAAACGATCTTTAAGCTCCAGCAAAAGGGCATCAAGTTCGGCAGAGTTAATGGGGTCAAGACCTGATGTCGGTTCGTCACAGAAAAGAATATCAGGGTCCATAACCATGGCTCTTGCCAGACCGGCTCTTTTTCTCATACCGCCTGAAAGCTGGTTCGGATAGTAATCAACAAACTGTTCCAGTCCTACCAGACTCAGTTTTGCCTTAACAATCTCCGAGATATCAGCAGCCGACAGTCTGGTGTGTTCTTTAAGCGGCAGGGCCACATTATCAAACAAAGTAAGCGAACCCAGCAGGGCTCCGTCCTGAAAAAGCACACCGATCTTCTGTTTCAGGCAGCGGAAAGCTTTTTCTTTCATTTTATAAATGTCGTGCCGTCCCAGAGAAACAGATCCTGAAATCGGGGTATACAACTTGAGTATATTTTTCAGCAGGGTGGATTTACCACAACCTGAGCCGCCCAGAATGACAGATATTCCCCCTCCGGGAAGGGTTACATTTATGTCCGAGACAATAGGGATTTCGTCATACCCTATGGTCAGGTTTTTGATATTTATATCAGGCGCCATGCTCATGGTGATTCTCCTAAAAGAGCAGTGAGGTAAGAATGTAGTCGGCTGCAAGAACCATCACGCAGGACATAACTACCGCTGATGTTGTAGCCTGACTGACGCCTTCCGGTCCCATACCGTCTTTGCGGTAATGGGTGAAATATCCCTGAAAACAACATACGGTGCAGACGATTAAAGCGAAAAATAAAGATTTGAGGAAACCTGCTGAAAGGTCTTCCCATGAAAGCGAACTTTGCACCCGGTAAAAATATACCCCGGAATTTCCACCAAGAAGGGCGATACCGGAGAGATATCCTCCGATTATGCCGATCAGGTCGAACAGCCCGGTCAGGATTGGAAAAGATATGATGGAAGCCAGCATTTTGGGGCTTACAAGATAGCTCATGGGATTAATATCCATGAGTTCCAGAGCGTCGATTTGTTCGGAGATGCGCATGACGCCTATTTCAGCGGTCATGGATGATCCGGCCCTTCCGGTAAGCATTATAGCTGTAAGAACCGGTCCGAGTTCACGGACAAGTGAAAGAGCAACCGCCGCACCCAGAAAACCCTCTGAACCAAATTTTGAAAGGGCGTAATGGGTTTGCAGCCCTATGACCATTCCGGTGAATAAGCCGATAAGGGTAATTACCGTAAAAGAACGCACTCCGATAAAATAGAGCTGGCGTATGGATTTTTGAAAGATTCCTGCTGAGGAAAAAATATGACCGATTCCATGAATCATGAAAAGGAACATGGCTCCTGCTTCGGAGACCATGTTAATTGAAACCCTGCCTAGCAGAGTAAACGGTGTTAAGTAGTTCTTTTCTTCTATCTGTTCAGCCATAAATTTTAATTAACTCACAGTAGTGGGTTGGTGGCAATGCCACAGGAAGCAAAGGATACTCCTATCATAAAGGGTTCATAAAAAAAAGAACCAAAAAGCTGAATAACCGGTCTAAAATACAAATAGGCACGACTTAAATATTTTAAGGCAAACAGTTAACGCTTTACGCTGCATACTGGTTGCCCCTCAAAAATCAGTCATCATTATCAAGACCGTTTCTTTTGGCCCACCATGAAGGCGGAGGCCCCTGAAACCACCAGTCTGTATGGTCCGTTTTGCAGATAGTCTCGGTAAGTTTTTTGCCTTCTTCTGTCCTGATTCTTTGTACTGCTGCTTCCAGCCATTTACCGGCATACTTGTTGCCCAGATCAAGTTCTTCCTTGAGGTTTAAGATGAAATCTATCTGGTCTGCATCCTGAGCAAGCTTTGATTCCAGAGTCTCACATTCTTCAAGCTCTTCCCAATGGGGAAAGATTTTGTCCTCAAGTCCGGTCCCTTCCAGCGCGTGTTTCAGTGCATCATCACGCTCACTGCTGTTATAAATCTGATTTACATAATTGAAATCCCCGGTGCGGGCTTCATGTAAATCATGGAAAAGACACATAAAGACAGTTCTAGCCATATCTGCTCCGGCCATATCTGCAAGCACATACCCTAAAACGGCAACCCGGTAGGAATGGTCGGCCACACTTTCAGAGCCGCTGCCGAGAAACTGGTAGCCGCTGCGTGGTGTTTTTCTGAGCATGCCGACTTCAAATAGAAAATCGGCCAGTCTGGTCATTCTGTCTCTGTCTTTCATTCTTTTCATAGCAGAAAAAAGTACGGCCGCAGAGATTCTGCGGCCGGCTTGGTAAGATATCTATTTAACTGCGGTAGTCCGCATTAATTGAAACATAGTCATGCGTGAAGTCGGAGGCCAGAAGTGAGGATTTTCCTGTCCCGTTTCCAAGGCTTATATTCACAGCGATGTCCTGCTTTTTCATAAGCGGAGCCAGAACTGCGTCGATGTCACCTTCAATAGGGCAGCCTTTTTCAAAAACAATGATGTCTCCGAAAGCCAGAGTCAGCATATCCGGGTCGAAATCTGCTTCACTTCTTCCTGCTGCCGCAACGATTCTGCCCCAGTTCGGGTCTTCGCCGAAAATAGCTGTCTTGACCAGAGGTGAGTTACCTACGGCTCTGGCAACCAGTTCAGCGTCTTCATCGCTTTCGGCTCCGGTTACTGAAATAGACATGACTTTAGTGCCGCCTTCGGCATCCTGAATAATCATGTATGAAAGAGCCTGGCAGATATCAAGCAGGGCCTGTTCCAGAGCCTCTTTTACTGTATCAGAATCAGCTTTTACCCCGGAAGCTCCGTTGGCAAGAGCCAGAACGCAGTCGTTGGTACTGGTGTCACCATCAACGGTGACGCAGTTGAAAGATTTTTGAATACAGCGGGCCAGAGTTTCCTGCCACCAGTCCGGGTCGACATCGGCATCGCAGATGACAAAGCCGAGCATGGTAGCCATTTTAGGGCAAATCATTCCTGACCCTTTGCACATTCCCAGCAGCCGGATTGATCCGTTAGCTGTGTCAACTTTCTTCCATGAAAGTTTAGGGAAAGTGTCGGTAGTCATAATTGCTTTGGCGGTCTTTACGGCATCAGTTGAGCCTAAAGCCTCCGCAATTTTGGGAACAGCTGCTTCCCATACTGAAAGATCGAACCTGTTTCCAATAACCCCGGTTGATGCCGGGAGGATTTCACAACTTTCAATACCAATAGCTTTTGAAACCATCTCTGTGGTGCGACGGCAGTCTTCAATTCCTTCATTGCCGGTGCAGGCATTGGCCAGTCCTGCGTTGATCATCAAGGCACGGGTTTTACGGTCTTTTTCAAGATTGGCCTTGCAGACCGTGATTGGTGCGGCCTGAAATCTGTTTGTGGTGAAAACACCTGCCGCGGTTGCGGGGACATCACTGCAGATAAGTGCAAGATCATTTCTGTCCTTGTACTTGAATCCGGCAGCAGCCGCTGAAAATTTGTAGCCTTTAGGTACTGGTATCATAACAGAAAACCTCTGAAGATTTTCACTGCAAAAAACAGCTGCCGTCAGCGGAACGTGTCGTAGATTAAGCTCCGCTCTCAGGCTGTCGCAGACGTCCGATGTTAATCGGTTTAAAACCGAGATCAGTCTTTTTAAGGATTTTTTGACAGTAAGAGCAATAAAAAAGCTGATTAATAAAGGTGCTCTGCGTTGAAAAATTAAACTGTCATGCAGTGTCTGTGAATTTAACTCCGGTTGTTATTATATCCGGGGAACAATGGTTTTCACCTGTTACGCTTATCTTAAGCGACCTGCAAGTAAATAAAAGTTGATTTTTATGAAAATAATACAACCTAACCATTAAACTTAAATCGAAAATTTCGCAATAAAGTCAGAAGATAGGATATACTTACGAAAAAAACACCTAGAATCAGGTTGATTCTTTTATCAGAAAAAAGTCCCGCCTGTTTTTAACAGACGGGACTTTGGTATCAAGTCTTTATGTTCTCAGCTAAATGTCAGCTCTGTGTTTATTTTAAAACATCAGGTCTGGTGATTTTTATATCAGCTTTTTTGCGAAGTTCGGTAACAAACGAATTAAGTATAGTGTTAGCCTGTTCGCGCTGGAGTGAATTCATAATCACTTCTTTCTGTTTTTCCCACTGTCCTTCTTTGGGAGGAATACGTTCATCAAGTCTGGCAATTACATATCCATCCTGAAGTTCGTACACTTTGTTGAGCCAGTGGCTGTCAGCTGCATTAAAGGTATCTTCAACAAGATTTTTGCTCATTCCCAGTCCGGGGATAAAACCGTTACGTCCAAAAGCTTCTGTGGTTCTCACGTCAGCCTGAATTTCATCCTGTTCAGCTTTTGCTGTTTTGGGATCAATCAGTTTTTTAAGGACTTCTTCCGCAGCGGTTTTAGCTGCGACCTTGGCATGATCCTTTTCAAGATAGTTGACTATGGAGTCTTTAACATCTTTAAGAGGTTTGATGAACGATGGGGTATCAACATCTTTCTGTACGATTATGTATCCGTTATCAATGGCTACCGGGATTTCACTTACAGTGTTGATAGCGAGATTGAAAACAGTTTTTGCGGCTTCAGGTTTCATACCGAATTGCTGCTTAAGGGCATCAACTGTTGTCTTCTCGACCTGCTTTACAACAACGCCTATTTCGTCAGCAATTTTTTCAAGTTTCATTCCTGAGGCGGCCATGTCGATTGCGTTATCCAGTTTTTCATGGATAGAGCCGGCGGCTTTATCTTCAGATATTGTAGCCTTAATTTTGCCTTTTACGTCTTCAAGAGTCTGAGTTCCGGCTTCTTTTTTATCTTCAAGCTTGATAATATGGAAACCGAAACGGGTGCGAACCGGTTCACTTACTTCACCGACTTTCATACTGAAAGCTTTGTCGGCAAAAGGTTTAACCATGGATTTTTTGTCGAACCATCCAAGCTCTCCGCCTACGGTAGAAGACGGTCCTTCAGAATATTTCTGGGCAAGCTTTGCAAAGTCAGCACCTTTTTTAGCCTGAGCATATATTTTTTCAATTTTGGCTTTTGCTTTTTTTACTTCAGCCTTATCCGCATTCTCATCAACGCTGATCAGAATATGGCTGGCTTTAACTTTAGCGTCCTGCTTGTAGTTCTCTTTGTATGCTTCGTAGTACTGTTTGATCTCTTCATCAGTTACTTTTTCATACTTTGCCATTTCTTTAGGCGTGAATTCGAGATAGCTGATGCTTGCAGTTTCAGGGACTCTGAATTTTTCCTGATTTTTATTGTAGTATTCTTCAATCTGTTTATCAGAAATTTTTATTCCGGCACTGTAGTTTTCAGCAGGAAAAGCGATGTATTCAGCTTTAACCTGTGAAGCTGCCCAGTTGAAAATATCCCGAGCTTCGGCTTCTGTCGGACGAACCGGAAGAGCTACATAGGTCTGCAGTTTCTGGACAAGATGGCTTATTTTCTGATCATGCTCGAAAGTTGCAGCGCTCATATGGTTCGCACGGAGATAAGAGTTGTAGATGTTCTTATCAAACTGGTTATCAGCTCCGTGGAAAAAGGGGATACTGCTGATGGAGTAATAAAGTTCTGTTTTAGAAAAAGTAATGCCTAGTTTTTGGGCTTCATTACGGAGAACATAGGAATTAACAAGTCTTCCAAGAATCATTTTTTTAAATTCTGAAGACTGAAAGTAGTCTGAATCCAGATTGGGATTTTGTTTTTTAAAATAATCCGCAGTCTGTCTGTAGACTCTCATAAATTCCTGTGTGGAAATGGGAGTATCATCAACGTAAGCAATTGCCGGGTCGTTTTTTCCGCTAAACTGGCCCATTCCGAAAGCAAATACGAATACAATAATGATGATGGCGAATATGGCCTTGATAATCCAGCTGTTGGCGCTATCGCGCATTTTGTCCAGCATGACGTCTCCGTTCTCCGGTTGGCGGCTACCGGCCGCTCGATTTTAAGGGTTGGCAGTAGAAAAATCTTCCCGCCCGGAATAATCCGGGCGGAATGATTTTTAATCAATATTATTTGCCGGCATAGTTAAGAAGTCCACCGGCACGGATTATTTCCAGTTCATTTTTAGAAAGGTCGTTACTTACTTTGAATGATTCTCCACCTGCAACCGAAATCTCGGATGTTCCGCCAGGAGTAATAGTAGAGGTATCAATAGTAAGTTCACTGCCTTCAGCAAGTCTTTCGTAATCGCTCTTGTCAACAAGGACAAGGGGGAGAATTCCGAAATTGACAAGGTTTGCCCTGTGGATACGGGCAAGTGACTTGGTTATGACCGCAACGACACCTAAATGACGGGGGCCGAGTGCTGCGTGCTCACGGCTTGATCCCTGTCCGTAGTTTTCTCCGCCGAGGATTATACCTGATTCAGCAGCTTTCATTCTGCTGACAAAGTTTTCATCCACGCGGCTGAATATGTATTCACTGATAGCCGGAATATTGGAACGCAGAGCTGTAATCTGTGGTCCGGCAGGCAGAATATGGTCGGTTGTGATATTGTCGCCGACTTTCAGCCTTACAGTAGAAGTTATTGTCTCTGGAAGTTCAGCGAACTTTTCAAGAGGAACAATGTTCGGGCCGCGGACGATCTCTACTGAGGAACCATCTTCAGGCGGGTAAATGAAAAGATGCCTGATGGGAGGAATTTCAGCAGGGAAATCAATTTTTTCAGGAGGAGTGCCCCATGTTGCAGGGTCAGTGAATTCACCGGCAAGGGCAAGGTTTGCTGCGGTCTGAGGGCTGGCAAGATAAATCTTGGCGTCCTGAGTTCCGCTTCTGCCTTCAAAGTTGCGGTTGAAGGTTCTGACACTTACACCGGCAGAGGTCGGTGAACCGCCCATACCGATACAAGGTCCGCAGGTACATTCCAGAAGTCTGGCTCCGGAATCCATAAGAGGCTCAATAAGCCTTTCGGCTGCGAGCATTTTCAGCACCTGCTTTGAACCGGGGGAGATGAGAAGGTCAACTCCGGCGGGGAGCTGGTTACCTTTCAGTATCTGGATAGTTGTTTTGAGGTCAGCGTAAGAAGAGTTGGTGCATGATCCGATTGCACACTGGTTGACTTTGAGTCCGGCCAGAGATTTAACGGTAACAACTCTGTCTGGCATGTGCGGCTGTGCAACAAGTGGTTCCAGCTCATCAAGGTTGATTGAAATAACTTCATCATAAGTTGCGTCACTGTCAGCAATCAGTTCACTGAAATCTTCTTCGCGCCCCATGATCTTGAGGAATTTACGGACCTGCTCGTCACCGGGGAAAATGGAAGTTGTTGCACCGAGCTCAGCACCCATGTTGGTGATTACTGCACGTTCAGGTACGGTCAGAGTCTCAACTCCAGGACCGGCATATTCAAAAACTTTACCGACTCCGCCTTTAACGGTCAGCATGCCGAGAAGTTTGAGGATGATATCTTTAGCTGAAGCCCATCCCTGAAGTTTTCCAGTCAGTTCAACTTTTACAACTTTGGGCATGGGAATGGAGTAGGGCTGGCCAGCCATTGCCAGAGCAACGGAAAGTCCGCCGGCACCCATTGCCAGAGATCCTATACCACCGGCAGTAGGAGTATGGCTGTCTGAGCCGATCAGAGTTTTACCGGGTCTGGCAAAGTTCTCAAGATGCAGCTGGTGACAGATGCCTGTGCCTACAGGAGAGAATATGATTCCTTTCTGGGCGGCAAGGGTCCTAAGATACTGATGGTCATCAGGGTTGCGGAAACCCATCTGAATTGTATTATGGTCAACGTAACTTACAGAAAGCTCTGTCTGGACTTTTGGAATATCCATAGCTTCAAACTGAAGATATGCCATTGTTCCTGTCGCATCCTGAGTCAGGGTCTGATCAATTCGCAGTGCGATTTCAGTTCCCGGTTCCATTGTTCCGGATACAAGGTGCTTGGAAATAATCTTTTCAGTAATATTCTGACCCATGATGCCTCCTTAATGGATCATCCTCAGCCGCATAGGCAGAGGGGATGGTTAAAAGAGAAAGCCGTTTCCGGGAGACTGACTCTCAGCAATTCCCAGTTTGATGCGGTTAATTTTCTTTTGGCGAAGTTCGACTTCAACTTCCAGACGAAGTTTATCCTGCTGTTTATCGAATATCTCCTTGGCGAAAAATATCCCTTCAGACGGCTTTTCACTTTGCATAAGCAGCTTGATCTGCTCTTTGCATTTATCAAGCTCTGACTTGAATTTTTTTATCTCAATTTCAAGAGTGTCTATCTCAGTCGATTCTGACACGCTTTCTGTTTGATTTGGGGTCATCCTGTTTCTCCCTTTTCGGCGGAATAAGTGATGTTACTTCAGGCAAGCTGTTGTAAAGATTCCAGAAGCGGGGCCAATGGGATGAAATTTCACCCGGATTGTCAATAGCAATGCCGGGTCTTATCCATGCCAGAAGGCCTAAAGCCATGCCAAAGAAGGGGCTTGGAGCAGTCCACGGGGAATCCCAGATGAGTCTTCCCGGTCTGATGGCAAGTCCGTTTTCAGTATTAAGATATTTTATTCCCATGTGTTCGAGCAGATTGATTCCATGCTCGAATATGGTTTTATCTTCAGGGGCGGATATTGTGGTTTCTTTTCCCGAATTTACAGCTAAAGCAAGTTCGATGGGGAAAAGTTCCGATTTACCCAGACAGTCGAAGTAAAGATCTTCTGCCAATTCACCGGCTGTAGCTGTAATGGCATTGTTATCAACGGTGATGTTGAGGCCGGAAGTTTTCAGGGTATCGAGAATTGACTGAGCTTCTGTATTTGAAGGCCATACACCGTTCAGTCTGACTTCACCTTCACAGAAAGCGGGAATAGCCAGAATTGCAGAGCAGATTTCAGGGTCAAGACCAATTTCAGGGCTTGTGGGGAAATTGATTGAATCGCAGTGCGGAACTTTTACTTCTGAATCGGTAAGAGTTGCGTTTACCCCACAGGTATTCAGAACCTCTACAGCAGAGCTGAGCTGAGATTTGCCTTTCCATTCACTGTCGAATTTCAGAGTCAGACCCTGAGGATATGTCCATGCGGCGAGGGTAAGTGCCGCAGCAAAAAGAGGATCTGTATTATCATCTATAGTAAGAGTTGAAGCCATGCGACCGCCGCATTCAAGTCTTGCGGGCAGGCCGTAGCTGTGCAGGTCGAGTGTATTAATTCTTGCTCCAAGACCGGCGACAAGATTGTTCATTGGTCTGGTATCAAAGAATTTCATTTCGGCGCTGCCGGCAATTTTAAATTTACCGGTAACAGAGAGTCCGAATGCAGTGACAAGATAAAGATTGAGCGGAGATTCTCCGGCAAAAATCAGTTTTTCTTCAAAATCCAGAGAGCCTTCGGCTTTGGACTCAATGGTTTCATCCTGCCATGAAAGCTTAGCTCCGCCCTGATTGAAGGCTTTGATGAGCTGGACAAGAGTGTCATTAATAAAAATATTATTGATGGAAGCTTCGGCTCCTGAAGCTGCGGCAAGAGCCGTATAAAATTTAGTCTGTAAAATCGAACGGGGACCGTCGACATCAACTTTCACTGTTTTACGAGGCGGGGAAAGGATGTAAGCGTTGCTTTTGCGGCTTTCAGGTGAGGCGACCGCTGCGTATGCCAGATTGTTGACTTGTTCAAAAATTCTACGGGATGATTTGCTTTCAAAGCTGTGGCTTGTGCTTAGTTCATTCCACTTTTCAAAAAGGCGACGTTCCATTTCCGGGTCGGCCAGTGGCAGGCCCTTCTGTCTGCGTTTTGAAGCGGCTTTACCCATCAGCAGATTTCTGCGGGAAAGCATGGAAAGCAGTTTGGAATCTATTTCCTGAATTTCCTGAAGAAGGGACATCCTTCTAGGAGGCCTTGATCCGGAACGGTCGTTGTTTTTGTTGTAGGGCATTCTTTTATATATCCTGATAAATGTAATATTGCCTTTATATAGAGTGTATTTGAAAACCTCAGGCAATTATCCCGCAAAACCGCGGCGTGTCTGTTGCCTGAAAACTGAAAGAAGTGCAGGCAAATTGACTCTGAAAAATGAAGATAACATTCCCATTATAAGGAAGCTAGATTTTCTAGCCTGAAAATCGCTTGCGGGCAAGCCTTTTAAGGGGTGGGGATAAAAAAAGATACCTGGGTAATGTATAAATCCTAAAAAATAAAAGAGGGAAGGCACAAGTGCCTTCCCTCTTGAATATTCAATTCATAGCTGAAGCTGTGAACTACATGGAGTCACCGGAAGCAGCGTGCTGCATCTTAACTTCAACTTTTTCTGTAAGACCTTCGTAGTATTCACGAAGCTGTACGAGTACTTCGTCACGACCGAAGTGATCGGGAACGTCTGCACCTTCGGAAAGAGCCTTACGCAGTTTAGTACCGGAAAGGATTACGCGATCTTCTTTAGCGTGGGGGCAGGTTCTCAGAGAAGCCATGCCGTCGCACTTGAAGCAGTAGAAAGTCCAGTCAATCTTCATGGGTTCGCAGAGCAGAGCTTTGCCGGGTTCCGGACATGCTTCTTTAGCATAAGGAATTTTGTCGAAGATTTCCTGAGCTTCGAACAGACCGTAGAAGTCACCAACACCAGCATGGTCACGACCGATCAGCATACGGTTAACACCGTAGTTCTGACGGAAGGTAGCGTGGAGAAGGCCTTCACGAGGACCAGCGTAACGCATATCAAGAGGATAACCAGCCTGAATTACGTTGTCTTTTACGAAGTAGTGCTCAACGAGAGTGTCGATAGCTTTAACACGAACTTCAGCAGGAATGTCACCGGGTTTCAGGTTACCGATCAGGGAGTGGATCAGGCAGCCGTCACAAACTTCGATGGAAATTTTTGCGAGGAATTCATGTGAGCGGTGCATGGGGTTACGAAGCTGGAGAGCAGCAACGGTAGACCAGCCCTTTTCGTCGAATGCTGCACGAGTTTCAGCAGGACGGAGGTATACACCTTTGTATTTTTCAGGATAGTCGCCTTCGGAAAGGACTTTAACAGGACCAGCGATGTTGTACTTTTTCTGAGCCATAACCATCTTGACACCAGGATGGTCTTCAAGAGCGGTTTTCCAGAAAACATCATCTTCTGATTCTTCGCCATGACCTTTGAAGACCTGGTAGCATTCCCATTTTTTGTCTTCTTCAGTCATTTCGTATTTTTCTTCAATCTTCATGGTTGCGTAAACGATACCGTCACGAACCAGAGCGATTTCGTCACCAGCTTTGACATCTTCGTCGTCGGTGTCAAGAGTTACCGGAACAGGCCAGAAGGTTCCGTCTTTCATCAGGAACTTTTCACAAACGCCTTTCCAGTCTTCCTTGTCCATGAAACCGGTAAGAGGGCTGAAGCCACCGGTTCCCATCATGATCAGGTCGCCCTTTGCGCGAGCGGAAATTTCGATTTTTTTGAGGCCTTCAGCTTTTTTCTGTTCGGCTGCGAGAGCATCGCCTTCGAGAAGGGCGCATACGAGGCCTTTACCACCATGAGGGGGTACGAGCTTGGACATGTCAACGTCTCCTTTTAGTAATTTTTTACAACACCTTTGCCTTTCCACAGGGCTGATAACAGAAATTGTCTCGCCGACTCAGCGGCCCATATCGACCCGGTATTTCCAGTATCGTTGGAGCCTGCGGAATGAAATGTCACATCTTAAATTATAAAGATCAGGTGAGGTCCGGAGGGGTTAAAATCTGTGAATCATAAAGATTAAAACCTAACCGCCCCCATGATTCTTTAAGGACTTATGAATTGTTTGTGAAAGAAATGTCAAGGGTAAAATATCAAGTGAGTCTATTTTTTACGGCAAAATGTTGATCCCGAGAAAACAAAATTGCTTAACCTGTTTTAATTTAAGGCTTTTTGTTATTTAACCGGTTACAATTTGCTAGACATAAAATTCACAAACCGGTGTTTTAGATATCACAGCCACAGGTAATGGCAAGGGAAAATGGCCTCAAAAAGATAAATTGATTGTAATTTAACCTACTAAATTGGTATAAAATAGGGTTTTTCGTAACAAAAATAGAGTATTTCCCGACAATTTCTAGAAAATATAGTAAGATTCTTTAAAAAAAGTAGTTATGAAAACAGTAAGTTACAAAGCTTGTTCACTTTTAGGAACAATCTCAAAAAAAGACTTGCAATAAAGTGCAAGAATGAACTAAAAAGCAGTCCATGATAGTGGAGGGTAAATCATTGTGCATCAACTGTTTATGTACGATAACCCGCCTGCGTCTGCCGGTTTGTACCTGAAGTCTCAGGTACGTTTCTCGCGGTCGGAAGGGAATGCTTGTTCTAAATTTCACTTTCGTCTTGACACCTGATAGTTCGCTTGATAGTCCCTAGACCACAAGCTTGATTTTTCAGGCGAGAATATAGCTGGTTATGGAAGATGTCGGTAATTGATAACTATTAAACCCTTTTTAGGAGGACTAGGTATGCCGACCTTTGTCAATCCGGAAAAATGTGATGGCTGCAAGGGTGGAGAAAAGACCGCCTGCATGTACATCTGCCCCAACGATCTTATGATCCTGGATCCCGAAGAAATGAGGGCCTACAACCAGGAACCTGACGCATGTTGGGAATGTTATTCCTGCGTAAAAATTTGCCCTCAGGGCGCTATTGAAGCACGCCCTTACGGTGACTTCGCACCCATGGGTGGAACCTCCATCCCCATGCGCTCTGCTGAAGACATCATGTGGACAGTTAAGTTCCGTAACGGAAACGTAAAACGTTTCAAATTCCCCATCCGTACAACTCCTGAAGGATCCATCAAACCTTTTGATGGCAAACCTGAAGGTGCTGATCTGGATACCGAACTTCTCTTCACTGAAGAAGCTCTTACTACTCCTAAAGAAGTACTGGGCAAAAAGTTCGACGTTACTGAAGCTGACAAATCCAACTCTTACAAAGACATATAGATATAATCTTTGTTTAAAGTTTTTGTCCACGCAATCTGCAACTTTCTAAGGAGGAAATATGCCTCTGCTTCCCATCAAAGAAGCTTCCAAGGGTGTTGCCCTTGCTGAGCCTGAAATCATAGAAAAAGACGTAGATATTCTTCTCGTCGGTGGTGGTATGGGTAACTGCGGTGCTGCATTTGAAGCATGCCGCTGGGCTGACAAACTTGATCAGGACATCAAAATCCTGCTTCTCGATAAAGCTGCCATGGAACGTTCCGGTGCTGTTGCACAGGGCCTTTCCGCTATTAACACCTATCTTGGCGAAAATGACGCTGATGACTACGTACGCATGGTTCGTACTGACCTCATGGGCCTCGTTCGTGAAGACCTTATCTACGACCTCGGCCGTCACGTTGATGATTCCGTACATCTTTTCGAAGAATGGGGACTCCCCTGCTGGATCAAAAAAGACGGTAAGAACCTCGACGGTGCCGCAGCTAAGGCCGCTGGCCTCTCACTGCGTAACGGCGATCCCTGTGTTCGTTCCGGTCGCTGGCAGATGATGATTAACGGTGAATCTTACAAGTGCATCGTTGCTGAAGCAGCAAAGAATGCTCTTGGTGAAGATCGCTACATGGAACGTGTATTCATCGTTAAAATGCTCCTCGACGCTAACGAACCCAACCGCATCGCTGGTGCTGTAGGTTTCTCCACCCGTGAAAATAAAGTATATGTTATCAAAACCAACGCAGCTATCGTAGCTTGTGGTGGTGCTGTAAACATCTACCGCCCCCGTTCCACTGGTGAAGGTATGGGTCGTGCATGGTATCCTGTATGGAACGCTGGTTCCACATACACCATGTGTGCTCAGGTTGGTGCTGAAATGACCATGATGGAAAACCGCTTCGTACCTGCTCGTTTTAAAGACGGTTACGGACCTGTTGGTGCATGGTTCCTGCTCTTCAAAGCTAAAGCTACCAACTACAAAGGTGAAGACTATTGCGAAGTTAACCGCGCAATGCTCAAACCTTACGAAGATCGCGGATACGCAAAGGGGCACGTTATCCCCACATGTCTTCGTAACCACATGATGCTCCGTGAAATGCGTGAAGGTCGCGGTCCTATCTACATGGACACCGCTACCGCACTGCAGACCACTTTTAAAGAACTCTCTCCTGCTGAACAGAAACACCTCGAATCTGAAGCATGGGAAGACTTCCTCGATATGTGTGTTGGTCAGGCAAACCTCTGGGCTGCAATGAACATCGAACCTGAGAAATCCGGTTCCGAGATCATGCCTACAGAGCCTTACCTCCTCGGTTCTCACTCCGGTTGTTGCGGTATCTGGACTTCCGGTCCTGACGAAGACTGGGTTCCCGAAGATTACAAGATCAAAGCTGATAACGGTAAAGTCTACAACCGTATGACCACCGTTATGGGCCTCTTCACCTGCGCTGATGGTGTTGGTGCTTCCGGTCACAAGTTCTCTTCCGGTTCTCATGCTGAAGGCCGTATCGCTGGTAAGCAGGCTGTTCGCTGGGTTGTTGATCACAAAGACTTCAAGCCCGCACTGTCCGCTAAAGCTGCTGATCTCGCTAAAGAACTTTATCAGCCCTGGTACACATATCAGGAAGGTAAATCCATCTCTACCGACCCAGTAGTTAACCCTAACTACATTACCCCCAGAAACTTCATGATGCGCCTCATTAAGGCAACTGATGAATACGGTGGTGGTGTTGGTACTATGTACGTAACCTCCCAGGCTCTGCTTGCTACCGGTTTCCATCTCCTCGAAATGCTCGAAGAAGATTCCAAGAAACTGGCTGCTCGTGACCTGCATGAACTCATGCGCTGTTGGGAACAGTTCCACAGACTGTGGACCGTTCGTCTCCACATGCAGCACATCGACTTCCGTGAAGAATCCCGCTATCCCGGATTCTACTATCGCGGCGACTTCATGGGTCTTGATGATTCCAAGTGGAAGTGCTTCGTCAACTCTAAGTATGACGTTGAAAAAGGCGAAACTGTCGTCTTCAAGAAGCCTTACTACCAGATCATTCCTGACTAAGTCGGAATCGATATATCCGGCTGCGGACCTTCGGGTCCGCAGCCGTTCTTTTCTGGTTTGATCGCTAAAATGGTCTGAATCCGAATTGCGACCTCAGCGGTCGTAGTACGGGTTTAGGCCATTTTATGGCTAAGGGCCTCAAAGAGTTCAGGAGGATTGAGAATGTCAAATAGCATACTTGTTGTGGGTGGTGGGTTCAGTGGTATTACTGCTGCACTCGAAGCCGCTGAAGTAGGCCATGAAGTCTTCATCGTAGAGAAGGCGCCATACCTGGGTGGCCGGGTAATGCAGCTGAATAAATATTTCCCTAAGCTGTGCCCACCTTCTTGCGGACTGGAGATTCAATTCCAGAGGATTAAAAAAAATAAGAACGTCAAGTTCTTTACCTTGGCAGAAGTTGAATCTATCAGCGGTTCCGCTGGTAATTTCGATGTCAAGGTACGTATCAAACCCAGGTACGTAAAACCGGGCAGTGTTGACCTTGATAGTGTTATCGGAAAACTTTCCAATGACATAGTTGATGAGTTTGAATTCAAGCTCGCTGACCGTAAAGCTCTTTACATGGATGTTCCTTTTGCCTTCCCGCAGAGGCATGTTCTTGAAAAAGAAAACTGCACTGACGATGACCTCAAGGTGCTTGAGGGTGTTGCAGCGATTGATCTTAATGATCAGGAAAAAACAATCACCCTTAATGTCGGAAGCATAGTCTACGCAACCGGCTGGAAACCTTATGATGTTACCAAGCTGACCAACCTTGGTGCCGGAACCGTTAAGAACTGTATTTCCAATATGCAGATGGAGCGTCTTGCTGCTCCCAGCGGACCTACCAACGGTAAAATTGTCCGCCCGAGCGATGGAGCTACCCCCAAACGGGTTGCTTTTGTTCAGTGTGCAGGCTCCCGTGATGAAAACCATCTCAATTACTGCTCGTACATCTGCTGTATGGCTTCCCTGAAGCAGGCCGCATATGTTCGCGACCAGTTCCCCGATGCAGAGGTTACTGTTTACTACATCGACCTCCGTACTCCGGGACGCTATGACAAGTTTGCCAAGCGTATTCTTTCCGATGACAAGATTAACGCTGTCAAAGGTAAAGTTGCAGAAGTTATTGAAGACTCCGCAACTAAAGACGTTGTTGTTACTGTTGAAGATGCCGTTACCGGTATCAAGAGCCAGAACGTTCACGATCTGGTTGTTCTTGCAACAGGAATGCAGCCGAGCCTTGCTGGCGTACCCGTCCCGGCCTGTGTACAGGTTGATGATCAGGGCTTTATTGTCGGCGGAGAAGATAAAGGTATTTTCGCTGCAGGGTGTGCTAAGCAGCCACTTGATGTCATGAAAACTGCACAGTCAGGTACTGCCGCAGCACTCAAAGCGATTCAAACGGTGATAGGGAGGTAAGTCGACATGCCCGAAAAAATCGGTGTTTATTTCGACCAAGCAAGCATCTCTCCTTTCCTCAAGGCTGAAGATCTCGCAGAGTTCGTGACCAAGAGATACAGCGATGTATGTCCGGTGGTCAAAACCCACGAGAGACTCAACAGTGAAGAAGGGCGTAAGCTTATTCAGGAAGATATTGACGCAGGCAGCATCGATGCGGTTTGCATCTGCGGAACAACTCCGCGTGTGGACTGGGACATTTTCGACTTCGATAGTGTAGTTGTCGAGAGAGTCAACCTGCGCGAGCAGTGCATTAAAGCCTTCAGAAATCCTGATGGATCAATGCCTGAAGCTGGTGGTGAAGTCCCCGAACTTTTGAAAATTCTTGCTCAAGAATATGTCAAAATGGGAATTACCAAAATCACCAAGGTCAGAGAAATTGAAACTCAGGCCATTGAAACCACAAAAGTCGTTATGGTTATGGGTGGAGGCTTCACAGGCCTTAATGCCGCTCTTTATGCAGCTAAAACCAACCATGATGTTATTTTAATTGAGAAGGAAGCCAATCTTGGTGGTAAGGCTCTTAACATGTATAAGACCTTCCCTCTGGCTTATCCTTATCTTGAAGCCCACGAAACCGGTATTGAAAAACTGGTTGCTGAAGTTCAGTCCAACTCCAGAATCAAGGTGATGACTTCATCCTCACTTAAAACCCTTGCTGGTGCTCCCGGTGCTTACACCGCGACAGTAGTAACCGGTTCCGGTGAAGAAGAAATGCCTGTTGGTGCAGTTGTCCTGGCTACAGGATGGGTTCCTCAGGATACCAAGTACGTTGAGCCTATGGGTTACGGATCTTCCAAGGTTGTAACCTCAGCTCAGTTTGAGAAGATGGTTAAAGATGGCCAGATGAATGCCACTACCGTCGCTTTCTTACTTGATACCAGCCTTTCCGAAGATAAATTCTCGGAAATTGAATCAGCTGAACCGGTTGAAACCTGTGATGCTGAAGCCAAGACTGATGAAGAAGCTGAAGATTCTTTCGAATACGAAAGCATGGAATCTTACAAGCACCTCTCATACAGTTCCGAGCTTAACAGCCTTGTTGCCCTTAAACAGGCAAATTATGTATGTGAGCTTAATCCTGACGGAATGGCTTATGTAATTTATGACCATATGATGGTCCCCGGCGTTAACGAACGTTTTTATCGTTCAGCTCAGGATGCTGCCGGCGTTATGATGACCAAAGGTAAAGTCGCTTCAGTTCGTGAAGAAGGCAATTCCATGGTTGTTTCCGCCAAAGACACCCTGCTTGGTGAAAGTATCGAAGTAGAAGCTGATCTGGTTGTTGTTCCTACCGGTATGGTTCCGACCACCGCTCTGGATCCGACCATCAACCTTGTCTACAGACAGGGGCCTGCTTTCCCCGATCTTGAGCAGTTCGATGGATTTGCTGATTCCAACTACATCTGCTTCCCTTATGAAACACGCCGTACCGGTGTTTACGCCGCAGGTTGTGTTCGCCAGCCCATGAGCATGGCTCTTGCCAGGGAAGACGCTGCCGGAGCAGTTCTCAAGGCTGTTCAGTGTATCAACTCCGCTAACCACGGTGTTGCTGTTCATCCACGTTCCGGTGATAATTCTTATCCTGTTTTCAACTTCATGCGTTGTACCCAGTGCAAGCGCTGTACTGAAGAATGTCCGTTCGGAGCTCTGGACGACGATGAAAAGGGAACACCGCTGCCGAACCCGTCACGCTGCCGCCGCTGCGGTACCTGTATGGGTGCATGTCCTGAACGTGTTATCAGCTTCGATAACTACAACATCGACATGGTCGGTTCCATGATCAAGCAGGTTGAAGTTCCTGATGACATGGAAGTAGGCGGACCCAGATTTATCGTTCTGGCATGTGAAAACGATGCTTACCCTGCACTTGATATGGCTGCTATGCGCGGAAAGGGCTGGAGTCCTTATGTGCGTATCATCCCTGTCCGCTGTCTTGGTTCCGTAAACACCATCTGGATTGCGGATGCCATGAGTAAGGGTATTGACGGCGTTCTGCTTCTTGGCTGTAAGTATGGTGAAGACTATCAGTGCCACTTTGTTAAGGGTTCTGAACTTTGTAGTCGCCGTATGGATAACGTCGCTGAATCCCTCAACAGACTCGGCGTTGAACCTGAACGTGTTGTGCAGGCTGAAATTGCCATTGACGAATACGATAAGGTACCTGACCTCATCGATAACTTCGTAAATGAAATGGTCAAAATCGGACCTAACCCGTTCAAGGGCTACTAGGAGGAAGTTGCGATATGGAAAACAATGTTCGCATTAAACCGGATCTGCAGTTCATTAAAGAGCTTCAGGAAGTCGGTGGCGACGCAGTTAAAAAATGCTACCAGTGCGCAACTTGCAGTGTGGCATGTCCTCTGTCGCCTTCGGACAATCCCTACCCGCGCAAAGAAATGGTGTGGGCTCAGTGGGGTCTTAAAGATAAACTTGTTAACGACATAGATATCTGGCTCTGCCATAACTGCGGTACCTGTTCCGATCTTTGTCCCCGTGGCGCACGCCCCGGTGACATGCTCGCAGCACTGCGTAATATGGCTTACCAGAAGCTGGTGACACCTTCCATCATAGGTAAATGGATGAGCTCTGCAAAGGGTCTTCCTTTCCTGATCGGTATCCCGGCTGTTCTCTATCTGCTTATCTGGTTGATTATGGCCGGTGTTCGTGGTTCCTTCTTCCCTCTTAAGGATGGAGAAATCGTTTTCGGTCATCTTTTCCCCGGAGATTTTACCATCGACCCGATCTTTGGTCTGGTCTTTCTTTTCATGGCCTGGACTTTTTACAAAGGCATCAAAAAACTTGTTGCTTCGTTTAAAGATCAGCCGAGAGTGTTCAATGTCGGCGACAAATCTGAACGTCCCAGCATGCTGGAATGCTTCATTGATGTTGTAAGAAACGAGATTGCCACTCATGCCAAATGGAAAGAATGCGGCGAGACAGATGAAGCTGATGATCAGAAATTCAAAGGCCACATTACCGTTATGTATGCCTTCCTTGCTCTTCTGATTGTTACTTCAATCGTTGCAGGCGCACACTGGGGCGGTAAGATCTTCTCCTTTATTGCACCGCTCGGGCATACTCCCATGCCCCTTTGGAGTCCGGTAAAGCTGCTGGCAAACGTGGGTGCTATTCTGCTCCTCTACGGCCTGACTCAGCTTACCAAGCGTCGCCTTAATCAGGATGATTCCAAGCAGGGTTCCACTTATTATGACTGGTATCTGCTGGGTGTAATCTGGGCGATTGCTATAACCGGTGTTATGTCGGAACTGCTTCGCCTTATGGGCATAGCAGGACTTGCTTACCCAATGTACTATCTGCATCTGATAGCCGTCTTTATGATGTTAGCTTATCTGCCGTGGTCCAAACTTGGCCATCTGGTCTACAGGACTGCTGCACTTACTTATGCAAGATACATCGGCCGCGTTCCTATGCCGGTCCGTGAAGAAAAGACTTTTACTCTGTAATAGAGCTAAGGAGGATTAAACCATGTCTGAAGCACGCAAAACTTTCCCCATGAGCACTTTTGTGTCTTACCTCAAAAGTGGAGAAACCAGCCAGAGCGTTAAAGATCTTCTGGCTTTCATGACCCAGAAAGATATAAACGAAGAATTTGAACCTTTTGCAGCCGCACTTGCAAAAGCATGGATCTACGAACAGCATCCTGAACTGGCTAAAATGAAAACCGGTCAGGTCAGCGGCCTTGGCGATAACGTATCCGTTGGAGCTCTTCCCGGTGATGTTATGGTTAAAGTTGAAGGCATCTTCGGTAAACTGGCTGAATACCATCAGACCATCACCGATCAGGATGCAGCTGTTAAAGATCTGGAAGCAAAGCTTGCAGGTGCTGAAGCTAAACTCGCTGAAACTGAAAAAGCTTTGGCTGAGTACAAAGGTAAATGTGAAGCTTTTGAAGCTTCCGCAACTGGTGAAGGCGATAAAGTTATCGTAACTTCTCAGGAAAAAGTTGAAGAGTACATCGGTAAAGTTGATGAACTCCTCAAGATGATCGAAGATGTTAAGAAAAACGGCGTAGTAACTGTTGCAGCTGGTGCAGCTCCTGCTGCTGGCGCTGCTGACGATTCTGCAGCTGGTGCTCCTGCAACCGGCGGCGCTCCTGAAGGCGACTTCGGCTTCGGTAGTGATCCCTTCGGTGACAGCAGCTGGTAAGCCGCTTTATCCAAATGGATTTTCAAAGCCCCGTCCGCAAGGACGGGGCTTTTTATTTGCCGGTCCCTACGTTGCGAAGTTTAAAATTGTATTTTGTGATAATGCAGCAATTAAGTATGTAGCTGGGAATTTACAAGGTTCCTTAAACAATAAAATATTATTCTAAGAAATCCTGCAAAGCTGAAAATTTGAATACATTGCTTATTCAATTAAAAAGAATAGCTGCCAGATAGGATGGTAAAAAATAAAGTAGGTCATTAGAAATGGTAATCAACGGACACTTTTAAGTCTCTTATCTGGTTCGATAAGTATTAGTGTCCATAATCAGTACACACGTCTTCAATCTTAGTCTTAATCCAACTGATTAAAATTCTCTTAACTTGATTTTTTTTAAAGAATTTAAATGTAACTTAATTGCTGTCTAATGAATCGACCACCCGGGGGATCGTAAATATTAACATTAATGAACAAAATTCACTTAATTTTTAAATATTAAACTTTTAATGCTAAAAGTTCATAATAAAAGAATTTTAATCTCTAAAATAGTATTTTCCCGAATAATCAAATAAAAGTACCAATTTGCAATAAATTTGTTAACAGGTTTATATGCTTGAATAATTAGAAATGAGAACCCGTCTTGAACCGATGGAAGTGGATTCGGTGAATAGTGAAAAGAATCGGGTTAAAGCTGTTCTATGAGCAATAATTCGTAAGAAATTCGGGTATTCGTTGCATTGTCTAATAATTGTAAAATGTTCTTAAGGAATAACTTCATTGTATGAGTATCATCAGAAAGGTAAAATGCTTATATTGAATAAGTAGAATTGATGTAATAATTCATTATTTACATTGTATTGTACAAAGTTGTGTAAGTTTTGCTGCTAAAATACACTTATGTAGTAAAAATTATATTTTTGATATTTATATTTATTCTGAATAAGAAAAAAAGAAGTGAATTTTTGTGATCATAATCAAGCAGATAAGAAATAAAAAACGTATTTCAACTTGCTTTGAAGTCGAATCTTATATATGAGTATAGTCAATATGGCAGAACTTCATCTAAAAGACGTGAGCGTACGCTTTGGCGGTTTGCAGGCTCTGGCTGAGGTAAATTTTTCCCTTATGCAGGGAGAAATAGTTGGGCTTATAGGTCCCAACGGTGCAGGCAAAACAACCATCTTCAACGTGATTACCGGGGTGTACCGCACTTCTGGTGGAGATGTTGTATATGATGGCGAAAGCCTCGTCGGACTAAAGCCGTATCAGGTCCTTACAAAAGGTATCGCCCGTACATTTCAGAATATCAGACTGTTTCAGAATATGACAGCTCTTGAGAATGTCATGATCGCACAGCATTCGAGAACTTCCTCGGGAATATTCAGTGCTATCCTGCGGACTCCGGCTCAAAAAAGGGAAGAAATAAGAATAAAAGAAAAGGCCTTGGAAGAATTAAAATTCGCAGGACTTGACGAATATGCGGATGAAATTGCTTCAAACCTTCCCTATGGTTATCAACGCCGTCTAGAGATAGCCAGAGCTCTTGCTTCAGAACCATCCACTATCCTGCTTGACGAACCGGCAGCGGGGCTTAACCCGTCTGAAAGTTCACAGCTGATGGAAACAATAAGAAAAATATCCGAACGTGGCATCAACGTACTGATGGTAGAGCATGATATGAAAGTTGTCATGGGTATCTGTCAGCGTTTGGTTGTCCTTGATCATGGAGTGATGATTGCATCAGGACTACCTGAAGAAATACAGAAAAATCCTGCTGTAATTGAGGCATATCTGGGTAACTAACTCTACCAACTTTTCGGGAGGAATTTTATGAAACGGACAGTCTTGCTGGCTCTGCTCACGGCTGTGATCCTGATGATAGGATCCGGTATTGCAGATGCTAAAACTCTCAAGCTGGGAACTATGGGCCCGCTTACCGGCCCTTATGCAGCTGACGGTAACGATATCAAAAACGGTGCACAGACAGCCGTAGATGTTATTCTTGAACAGGGCGGAATTCCCGGTTTTGATGATATCGAACTGCTTCCTCAGGATACCGCATGTGACCCCCGTCAGGCAGTGGCTTCTGCAAATAAGCTTATTAATGAAGAAGCAAACGGTGTAGTCGGCTCTTATTGTTCAAGTGCAACTCTTCCCGCTTCAGAAGTTCTTGATGAAGAAGACATCATTATGATTACCCCTGCTTCCACAAACGAGCAGGTTACATCCCGTGGACTTCCCTACATGTTCCGCATGTGCGGACGTGATGATGATCAGGGAACCATCGCCATTGATTTCATGCAGCAGATGCTTGATACCAAAACAATCTATATTGTTGATGATAAAACTGCATACTCGCAGGGCCTTGCTGACAATGTTGAAAAGCTCGCTGAAAAACGTGGTCTCAAAGTCCTCGGACATGAGCATGTAAATCAGGGCGATAAAGACTTTTCAGCTATTCTGACTAAAGTTAAATCCATGAATCCTGACGTTTATTACATGAGCATGCAGAACTCGGCTACAGGAGCTTTGATGCTTATCCAGTCAAAACGTATGGGCATTGATGCTGATGTAGTTGCTCAGGATGCTGTTTATCATCCTCAGCTTATTGAAATTGCCAAGGATGCAGCTGAAGGCGTTTACCTCACCTTCGGTTTCATTGATGACAATGCTCCTGCATACAAAGAATTTCTTAACAAGTATAAACCTAAATACGGTGATCCGGGTGCATATTCCGGCTACGCATACGACAGTGCCATGTCTTACCTGAAGGCTGTTAAGGCCGCAGGAACAACTGATCCGGTAAAAGTTAAGGCCGCACTGATGAAGCTTGATTATGATGGCGCTACCAAGCATATCAAATTCAAGCCTAATGGAGATTCCGGTTCCAACTATATCATCCGTAAAGTTCAGGATGGTAAGTTCATCAACTATTGGAATCCTGCAACAGGCAAACTTTACTAAAAACAAACTTTGATCCCGGTCCCCGCCTTCGGGCGGGGACTTATACAAAAATCAACCCGGGTATCCATGGAATATTTTTTTCAACAGCTCATCAACGGTGTAACACTAGGCGGCATCTATGCTTTGATCGCTCTGGGCTACACCATGGTGTACGGTATCATACAGCTCATCAACTTCGCCCATGGCGAATTTTTTGCGGCTGGCGGCTATGTCGGTGTAATCTTCATGAGTTACCTTGCAGCACAGGGTGCTCCTATCTGGCTGTGTCTCGGCGGGTCTCTGCTGCTCACTATGTGCTATTGCGCAATGCTGGCGATGGCAGTCGAGAAAGTGGCGTATAAACCACTCAGAAATTCATCAAGACTTTCTGTTCTTCTTTCAGCTCTCGGAATGTCCATCTTCCTGCAGAACGGCCTGATGCTTACTCAGGGGGTTTACGACAAAGCTTATCCCTCTGAACTTACCAGCGGTGGTTTTGAATTTGGTACGGTCATGCTGTCTTATATGCAGATCTTCATATTCTGCATAACAGCTTTTCTACTTGTGGCTCTTAATACTCTGGTATTTAAAACCCGTATCGGTAAAGCCATGCGCTCAACTGCTCAGGACAAAATAATGTCCGCTCTGGTGGGTATCAATTCAAACCGTATCATCAGTCTTACATTTGCAATCGGGGCAGGGCTTGCCGCAGCTGCCGGTATCATGGTCGGGCTTTATTATGGTTCAGTCCGGTATGACATGGGGTTTGTCCCCGGTATCAAGGCTTTTGCTGCTGCAGTTCTCGGTGGAATTGGTAATATTACCGGTGCAATGATCGGTGGTTTTATTATCGGAATGGTAGAAATTTTTGCCGCAGGATATATTTCAGGAGAATATAAGGACGTTTTCGCGTTCATAATACTTATCGCGGTACTTTATTTCAGGCCCACAGGAATCATGGGAGAGAACATTGACGACACCAGAGTTTAAAAAACATTGGATTTCACTGGGCATAGGACTTGTCTGGTTCTTTATCCTGCTCTGGCCTCTTCTCGGAATTAAACCGGAAGGTCTGGAGATAGCAAAAACGTTTACCGTATGGTGGCGTATTGCTGCAGGATGTGCTGCTATCCTGATCATCTACCAGCTCAATAAGCTTGGTGTTTTTAATTTTTTTACAAAACCTGCTTGTAAAGCGACAGTTTCAGCCAGAGATGCAGCGGCAAAAGTTCCAGTCTGGCTGTGGGCGATAGTCGGTTTTATCTGCATGGCATTAATTCCCCAGTATTTCGGCAGATATGTTCAGGATGTGACTATAAATGTTATGATCTACATCTGCCTTGGACTTGGACTTAATGTTGTAATCGGAATGGCCGGAATGCTTGATCTCGGCTATATCGCATTTTATGGCATAGGAGCTTATACCTATGCATTGCTGTCAATTAATTATGGAATTTCATTCTGGCTCAGTCTCCCGGTCAGCGCATTCACAGCTTGTATTCTTGCGCTGATTATTGGTTATACCTCAACAAAGATGAGGGGAGACTATCTTGCTATTGTAACCCTCGGATTCGGTGAAATTGTCCGGCTTGTGCTCAACAACTGGATGAGTCTTACCAATGGTCCCAACGGTATTCTTGGAATTAAAGCCCCCGGAATTTACTGGTTTGATTTCGGAAACGGAATGAGCCTTGAGCATATCTGGTTAAAAAAGCTCGGTCTTCTGTATTATGTAGCTCTTGTTCTGGTCATATTCACTATTCTTGCCGTACACCGGCTTCAATATTCAAGAATAGGCCGGGCCTGGGAAGCTATCAGAGAGGATGAAACTGCTGCTGAAGTAATGGGAATTCCCACCTTCCAGACCAAGGTGCTTGCATATTGTGCCGGTTCTGTTTTTGGCGGTCTTGCCGGTGCTTTTTTTGCTGCCCGCATGAGATTCGTAAGCCCTGAATCATTTACATTCATGGAATCAGCAATGGTGCTGGCTATGGTTGTTCTGGGTGGTATGGGCTCAATACCGGGAGTTATTCTTGGAGCGATAGCTCTGATTGTTCTTCCTGAGGCATTTCGTGATTTTGAACTATACAGGATGCTGGTTTTCGGCGGTGTTATGGTTGTAATGATGATTTTCAGACCGCAGGGGTTCTGGCCTCAGAAGCGTAAAGTTTCCAGCAAAGGGGATTAGATTATGCCGGAACCAATTCTTGAACTTAGAAATGTTGAATCCGGTTACGGGAGCATTAAGGCTCTTAAAGGAATCAACCTTAAAGTCTACGAAGGGGAGATAGTATCCGTTATCGGTGCTAACGGTGCAGGAAAAAGCACAACCCTGATGACCATTTGTAATATTGTTAAAGCTACTTCCGGCGATATTTTTTATCGTGGTGAAAGAATAAATTCGGTCAGTCCTGATAAACTTCCGGAGATGGGGCTGTGTCAGGTTCCGGAAGGAAGACGGGTTTTCCCCCGACTGACCATTGAAGAGAATCTTGATCTGGGTGCTTTTTTCAGAAAAGACAACGAAATCGCTGATGATATTGAAAGAATGTATCAGATGTTTCCGATTCTCATGGAAAGAAGATTTCAGGCCGGCGGAACACTTTCAGGCGGTGAACAGCAGATGCTGGCTATTGCCCGGGCTTTGATGAGTCGTCCGAAGATTCTGCTTCTGGATGAACCCTCACTGGGGCTTGCTCCACTCATTGTTCAGCAGATATTTGATATTGTTCAGGAGATTAATAAACAGGGCACAACTGTAATTCTGGTCGAACAGAATGCTAAAGTTGCCTTGAGCATGGCGACAAGAGGCTATGTGCTGGAAACAGGAAATGTCGTCCTTGAGGATGACGCTCAGGCATTGCTTGATAACCCGGATATTCAAAAAGCCTATCTTGGTGAATAGAAAACCAGCGCTGCTTAAGTCGTTTTTTAAAAATTGAAGGAAGAGCTGTTACCAGCATTGGTAGCAGCTTTTTTATTGCTAAGATTTGGGAATAAACCACAATATATTTAATGATTACAGCTTATTGAAAATTTAGATAGTCAGAAAAAGTTTTAGGAATGCTCTTAAATGGAAGAGATAGCTAATTTCCTCAATTCTCTTCTGGTCTCTAAATTCAATTTGTGGGTGATTCGGGTGCAGTAGGTTTCGATTGTACTTCTACTGAGATTTAATTTTTCAGCAATTTCGGTGCTTCCAAAGCCTTTCCCGATATAGACAAAGATTTGCTTTTCTCTTTTGCTTAATGTCTCTTCCGGTTTTTGATCACCACTGTTTATATTTAGATTTCTTTGAGCGCAGGGACTTAGAAATCTTTTTCCATGGGCAACCATATCTATAGCCTCAAACAAAATATCTGTCTCTTCCTGTTTGGAAACATAGCCCAATGCTCCCTGATCGAGTGCTTTTTTTATCAGGTCGGAAGATTCATGCATGGTGTAGACCAGAACATAAATATTGCGTGACTCAAGTTCAGGTAACAGGTTTAGGCCGCTACCGTCCTTCAGAGTCAAATCAAGCAGAACAATATCAAATTGATCCTGCTCAAGTATTGCCAGAGCTTCAGTCCAGCTATCAGCTTCAGCCGCAACATCAATATTTCGAGATTTTAGAAGGATACTGATACCCGTTCTTATGGCCGGATGGTCATCAACAATAAGTATGCGAAAGTTTGAAGAGTTATTATTCATTATTTTTAATTGTCTGTTGGTAAATATTACACGGTGCTTCACAGGATACGCATGTTCCTCCGTCAGAAGGATCATATACTTTTAATGTCGCTTTTATTAAAGCCGCTCTGTGAGACATAATATTAGTGCCAAGACCACCTCCATGAGATGTGGAAGCCTTACGTCCTATACCATTATCAGTTACAGTAAGCACTAACTTTCCCTCACCGCAACATTCAAGATCAACTGTAATCAGGTCTGCCTTAGAGTATCTTAAAGCATTGCCGAGAGCTTCCTGTGCGATGCGATAAAATTGAATTAAATTCGGGTAACTGCAATCTTCACATACAAGATTTTTATTCAGTTCAACATTGATATTAGTGGACTCACTTAAAGTGGCAATAAGGTTTTCAAGAGATAAATTTGATGCCGTGTGCTCAACGGGGCAAAGACCTCTGGCTATTTTGTATGCTTCCTGTGTGGATTCTTTTAAGATTGTTTCAAGCTCAAGCAATGCCGGTCCGTCAGATTTTTCACGGTTAGTGTGGCTTAAAGCCGAAGCTCTCAGCCTTGCGCCGGTAAGCTGCTGACAAAGACTGTCATGTAGTTCATAACTTAACTGTCGCCTTTCTTCTTCACTGGTATTGACCAGTTTTGCTTCAAGGCGGTTACGTTCGTGGATTTCGTTTTGAAGAATGGTATTTTTATTTTCCAGTTCTTTTGAAAGCTTCTCAACGGAACTGAAGGCACTGGAAAAATGTTTCGCCAGCACCAGTGACTGTGACAAAGCAAAAAGGAAAACTGCCGGTTCAACAAGATAAATCGATTTGATTATACCGGCATGGAGCAGCGGATCATTAATACCGGCTATCAACTGTCCTGCCAGTCCGACTATTAGAATTTTTGCACCGACACGTTTACGCTTTACGCAGACAATAAGTCTGGCAAAGTAGTACACCGCATATAAAAAAGTCTGCAACAGGCAGAAGGCGATAAACCATGAGAGTATTATGCGGTCTGCAAAAAGGAGTAAAAGTACAAAAAACAGAATCCTGAGATCGAGAAAATAGAGCAGGAATGAATGTATTTCATCCGGATACAAAGTTTTGAGGAAACGAAAAATAAATGAAGCCCAGATGACAAAGCAGGATAAGGAAATTAATTCCAGTATGTTCGGATCAATGTCAGGAAGAAAAAGCGAGGATACCCACATGGAGGTATTTGAATTGATGCAGTATCCGACCACTAGAAAGCAGTATAAGGAGAAATAAAGAGCAGCCCGGTTATTTTTACGCAAGACAAAAAGAGCCAGATGATAGATGCCCATCATCAGCAGACTCCCGGCAAAAAATATTGAGAAACACCAGCTGGTTATAGCTTCTTCCTCAAGAGGACCGGGCATAGCTATTTTTATGGGTTCTGTGATGCCGCCGTTACGGAAATTATGATTAGAAACCTGTAGGATCAGTTCTATAGGTTTTCCTTTGAAGTGGATTTCAACAAACTTGAGTGTTCTTGAAGGGTGTTCGGATATTGCTGATGTGCCGGGTATTCCGCTTTGAGCGGCAAGTCTTCCATCAACCCAGAGTTTATAAGCCTCGTGGATATCGAAAAGCCGCAGGGTCATCCGGCCTGATAATTTTTGTGGAACAAGGTGGAGTCTATAGGTTGCCTGTCCGGTGCGGCTTAACTTTTTGTCACCAAGGTGATGATTTTTCCACGATCCCGGAAGATTGAAAAAACCGTCCATTTTAGGGAGGTTCCCGGATTGAAAGTCAACTGGTTTCAGCAGCCTGTTCCAATAGAACTCCCATTCACCATTTAAACTCCTAATTTTATCAGAGGGTGACTCTATATTGTATATTCCGTGCGAAGCCAGTTGATTTTCAGCATGATCAACAGGAATACATCCCGGTAGCAATTGCACCAGAAGCAGAATGATAATCAGTAAATTACGTTGGTTGGAAAAGTGCATTCAATTGCTGCTCAATAACTGCGTTAACAGATAATTTTATAAAACAACCACATTGTAACCGGAGAGACATGATCAGTTGCTGGAAATTAATCCAAGAATTATTCTATAGCAACCCAAGCTTTGCCCGCTGATAATATATCCTGTCTGATACCAGAGATACATGCCCTGGTGGTTAGCATAATTTGGAATGAATATAGGATTTATCTTCCTAACTATCCGAAGTAAAAAAATAAATACTAAATAATTCTGCTGCTACAGTTTTTAAACAGAATAATATTTTGTGCATGAATCTTTATGACCCGCTTTCATGTACATTTGTAAGAGATTGGTGATTCATTGAACGCAAAGTGGTTATGATTGAGGCGAAGTGCTAATGAAGTTTCCATGAAAAAAGTTAAATTACACGTTCAGGTGAGCAAAGCTTCACCTAATGAAAATATATATTATGTAAGAGAAGGTGCGGCCCTGCTGATAAAGGACGGCTGGAAAATGAAGAATAGGACATGGAGTAACTGGATTCTGGTTCCTCCAGCCGGAATCCGTCATCCCGATGCTATTATAGAAACCGTCATTCCAGATATTTATGAAGTAAGAGAGCTGGCGAATAAAATTCATAAGGCCGGACTGCCATGGCGGGGCCGGGCTTTCGGCTGGAACGCCGAGTATTCACAGAGTCAGGACAGAAACATGGGTGGAAAGCCATCAAGAATAGTAAATTTCCCGGCGTATTTTTTTATTGGTGAGCTTGGTCTGTGGATGATTTCGTTGCGCTGGGAACATGGTGATAATAATCCCCCGAGAGTAATTAGTGATACTTCCTGCATAGTTCATGAGCCTCCGGTTGAAGTCAGAACCAGTAATTATGCGAAAAATTATATTTAAATAATATTGCATGCCCAGTTTATAACTGTATGGAGCAATAGTTATATTAATTAATAAAATCATCTAAAAATTTGAAATCGCCTATAATTGATAAGTTTAAATGTTAAAACAGGAATACTTGCCAATGTTCTATAAAATACATATCTAGAATACTTCAGGGTGTAGACAAAAATATTTATGAACAGGTAAGTTACTTTATGAAGAATAAGCTCTTTTCGGGCCTGCTGCCCGGTTTTATCCGTGTGGCTCTTATAACTTTATCAATTACGGCTTTTATGGTTTCTGTCTATCCGGTCAAAGGATTTTGTGACTGGACCAAAAAGGACAAAGAAAAAAAAGAAGATCTGGAAAAACCGGTTGTTAACGATCTCAAATATCTTCTTGATTTTGTGGTGGATAAATCCGGTAATTTTGATCCCTCCAAAGTTCAGAATGTTATCGGCTATGTGGATAATTCCAAGTCCACAGACGAGATGATCAACCTCCCGCGCTATAAATCTACAAACGGTGCCGGAATGCGGATGGAAGTAAACACCGGATTAAAACATATCCTTGAATATGCATATAATCCGGATATTCCCAATTATGCGATTTATCCTTCCGTCATTCGTATCAGCGGATGGTATCCTGACAGCCAGTTTATGACCCAGAAAATTAAACCGTGGGAATATATGAATTCCTGCGATACTCCTAAAGTCTGGCGCGGCAGGGAATACGAAGTTAATACCCCCGATTCATTCGGCGGCGGATACTATAAATACGATCTGGAAAGACTTATGGTCATGATGAAATATCAGGGCAGGGATGTTTTTCTTTCAGTCTCCAGACAGATCGACAAATCCGGTGTCGGCCGAAAAGGCCTTGTGGTTGATGATAACCAGTGGAATTACTTTTACAGTGGTATCCCCGGTCTAAGTGCGGGCGGAATAGGCTGGATGGATACTTATATGTATTCCTCAGCTTCTGTTTATGTTTACATTCAGGATAAAAACGATCCTGAAAAAACAACCACTTTCCTTTTTAAATGGCTGAAAGCCGGATGGGCCGGGCTTAATGTTGTGCGTCCGAAACATATTTTTGAAGGAAGCCAGCGTTTTGCAAAAGCCTTTAAGGGGATAATGGAGTCTGACAATCTGCCTGAACCTCAGGTTTTTGCCCGGAAAGTGAACCAGATTGAATCCATGACCGATGAAGAGATAAATTCCAAAATGGAAAATTATTCCAAAGGCATGGAAGAAATGTGTTCTGATGATCCTGAAGTGTCGGATAAATTTCCTGAAGTTTATAAAGGCGGCAAATACGCTGACGGTTTCGATCGGGAAGAACGTATTGGTATTCTGGTTAAAGAATATGTAAAGCAGGCCATGGGAAAACAGTGCGTGATCCGGTCTGAATTTGTTGAAAATTAGACTTTTTTTCTGATTTATTGATATGCAGGGTCCGGTTTTAAGCTTAGCTTCAACCGGACCTTTTTTATAGATTTGATAACACCCGCAATATTTTGATAATTAAGTGCTGAAGATCTTCTAAAACCCATTGGCATTTTTGTCCGCACTTTCGGGTTGAAGTCGTTTATCTTTAAGGATTACAGCAATGCCGAAGCCTTTTAAATTTAAGCTTGAGAAAATACTGGATTTCAGAAAGCAGGCTGAAGAGCAGGCCAGACAGGCTCTTGCAGAGGCGCAGAAGCTGCATAGTGAGCAGGAGAAAGTTGTTGAAGCTTTAAAAAGTAAGATTGTCGCGCATCAATCCAAAGAGTATGATAATTTATCTGCTGCGGATTTCTGGCTCTGGCGGCAGTATGACGATGCTCTGAAACAGGACCTGCATTCAGCCGAAAACAGGCTTAAACAATTGGCCCTTAATTTGCAAAAAGCACGCATGATTGCAGTTGAAAAGTCAAAAGACCGTAAGCTGCTGGAGAAACTCAAAGAAAATCAATCCGGGAAATACTATGAAGAAGAAAATCTCAAAGAGCAGAAAGAGTACGACGAGATGGCAACAATTAGGTTCAAACCTAAAGATATCTAGGGTCCTTATCTGTCTTATTTTTCTGGCTCTTTTTAAGCTGTCTCTCATAGGCTATCTCGGCGTTGATCTTGAAACGTCTGAAACTCCGGTTGTAAAAAAAATGGCCGTAGATACTAATATTGTGCGTGAAGTTGTCACTCCCAAGGCTGCTCTGGCAGCGGCCAATGATCAGCAGAAACCGGCTGAAAAAGCTGATAAGCCGCCCGAAGGTATGAATGCCAACGACTGGAAGGCTCTTAAAGCCAAGGAAGATGAGCTTGCGCGCAAAGAGAGATCATTAAAGACTCTTGAGCAGAGCCTTGATAAAAAACTTGCCAAACTTGCTGATCTTGAAAAGCGTCTCAAGAAAATGATTGAAGATGCAAATGTTCTTAAAGATCAGAAAATCAAGCATCTGGTTGGAGTTTATTCCAGCATGAAAGCTAAAAGTGCCGCCGCGGTAATTGAAACTCTGGATATGAAACTGGCTGTCAAAATACTGGCAGGCATGAGGGGCAAAACCGCAGGAAATATTTTAAATTCAGTTGACCCTAAAAAAGCTGCGATTCTTTCAGAGGCCCTTACAAGGCTCCAGATACCTCTTGAGAGTAATTAGGCTTTGCTCCGGTTATGAAATAAAGGCGGTACAGGTTGGTTAAAAGGTTGAAATTGAAGCTTGCCTATGATGGCACGGACTTCTGCGGATGGCAGTTGCAGCCTGACCTCCGCACTGTTCAGGGTGAGCTGGAAAAGGCTGTCTCCCGTATTACAGGAACTCCTGTACGCGCGCATGGTTCAGGAAGAACAGACAGTGGAGTTCATGCTCTGGCGCAGACTGTTCATCTTGATATACCTGAGAGCAGAATCTCTATTCCATGGCAGAGGGCTTTGAATTCAATTCTCCCGGATGATATTTCAGTGCTTGAAGCGGACTATGTTTCGAGTGAATTTCATTCCAGATTCGATGCTCTGGAAAAAGTATACACTTACACTCTCTGGACCAATAGAAAATATCTTATCCCTCAGCGTAGAAAATATGTCTGGGACTGTGGATTTCTGGATTTTGAAAAAGTTGATCAGGCTGCTGCTTTTTTTCTGGGCGAGCACGATTTTGCGGCTTTTCAGAATGTGGGAACTCCTGTCAAAGACACAGTGCGGACACTCCTTGAAATAAAAAGAACTCAGGGAGAGTCTTCTTCCGAATATATCCTTGAATTTCGTGGAACAGGTTTTTTAAAACAGATGGTTCGAAATATGGTCGGATGTCTTGTTGAAATCGGCAGGGGTAAAGCCGAGCCTGATTTTGTCCGATATTTAATAGAGGGGAAGGATAGAACCAAAGCACCGGCCACGGCCCCGCCACAAGGGTTGTGTCTTTATGATGTTGTCTACAGAGAGGAGAGCTGTGGATCGGATAACTCTGGACGGAACAAAGCTCGTAAAGACGGGTCAAAGCACCGGCTCTGATACCAAAAAGAAAGCTTTCACCGATGATTATGGTGAAAGTCGCTTCAAGCAGCCCTTACTTAGAAATTTTTATAACAGAGCCGCCAGTCCTGCCACAGTTGAAATCAGCCGTCAGTTGAATAAACTGAAAAATTCAATTGCATCTTTTAAATGGCCTGATACCGGATTCAGTTTAAATCAGGAACGTCTTATAGCTCAGGATTCCGGCCTTGACGGCCATATCAATGCGAGTCTTTCACCAAATGGCAAAATTCTTGAGTATAACCGGATGTATTCCAGAGGGTTTACTTCCGGCATAACCTCGGTTCTGGATGACAGAGCATATAAATTTCAGATGACTCTGGGGGATGAGTCTGAAACTTTCACCCTTGATGTGACCGATGGTATGAAAAACGGTGAAGTGCTGGAGATGGTGGCGGACGCTATTAATAGCAGCCGTCTGCACGTTCAGGCTTCAGTCGTTAATAAAGATTATCCCGGTATAAATCAGGATGATCTGCTTGGTTCAGGTGATGCTCTGGTTTTTTCCGTAAACTCTGCATACGGCGACCGTCAGCTTGGATTTCGTGATCTCTCCGGTGGGCTTATTTCTTCGCTTGAGCTTAAAAGCACTGAACCGGCAATAGGTCCGGCCGAAAAAAAATTATACAGTATAGAAGGAATTTCCTCCGGTTCTGTTTCAACTTTTCTGAGCGGGAGTTTTGAATCGGAAGCCACTTCAACACTGGAAGCCGGGGAGCACAGCATTGGTTATACTGCCGGGAGTGAAAGCGGCACAGTAAATTTTACAGTTGAAGACGGGGATAAGTGGTCTGATGTTTTAGGGAGCATTGTTAATGCCGTTGAGACTGCTTCCGAAAGGTTGGACGCCGAAGTGGTTGATACCCGCATGCCTTCACAGGTTTACAGTGGTGATGATTTTTTCATGACCGATGGCCTTGCGGTTAAAATTTCAATGGTCGATCCTAAAATAGGTGAGCGGCTTGAGCTTTCACCTGATACTTCACTGGATCAGCTAAAGCTCGGCATCACCTCCCAGCCCGGATCTGACTCCAGAATGATTATAAACGGCAGCGAAGAGGTCCGGTCTCCGGGATTATTTTCACTTGATAAAGGACGGGTGCAGATTGAGCTTGAAGATTCTTTCAGCGAGACCCTGCCCTTAAAAGTTGTTGATGCTATCGAAAAAATGGAATCTGCTGTTTCTTCCATAGCTGAATCGTACAACAGTTTCAGAAAAAATTATCTTCCGGTCAAAGATCTTTTCCAGGAAGGTTTCGGCGATATCTGGCGTACTCCGCTGGAAGAACGCAGTACGGATCTGGAATGGATGGGGCTGCGTGAAGCTGGAAAAGACAAAATGCTCTGGTTTGATTCTGATGCCTTTTATAAGGCTCTTGGCTCTGAACCTGACCGGGTTAATTCAATTATTGAAAATGGGGACCAGGGGCTATTTCCTGAATGGGATGAGAATACCGGAAAAGTTCTCAAAAACGGGGTGGAAAGTTATCTTATTAATGAAAGTTCACTGCCTGACAGACTCCTGCCCGAACCTTCGCCCCGTACTGAAATTGAGCTGGAAAAATCTTCTGAGTTGCTGGACTTATACGAGAACAAAAGTTTTGATTTCTATTTTCCGGCATCCGGGCCGTTAGTGAACTTGAAGGGCTGATTTAAAGGTCGCCCGCAACTATTTCTTTTTTGGTGGCATCAAAGTAAAAGCGGACACGGTTAAGGGGCTTTTCCAGTTGCAGTGATTTGCCTCCTATGCGGATAACCAGTCCGGGATAGGCCACACGCCTGACTTTTATGGATCGCTTTTCAAGAGCATTATAGTAGGCGTTGAGTTCTGCAGATAAGCTGCGGCGTATATTTTTGAGCTTCATTTTAGTCTGGGCGCGTACCAGCAGTACCTGCTGCATCATTTCCTTTTTATCTTCGGCGGTCGCTGCCAGAATAATATCATCCGGCTCTTCTCCTATGGATTTATTTATTTTAAGAAGACTTCCACGCAGTGCTTCACGCTTTTCAACCAGATGCTTAGTGTCCGGAGGTTCGCTGATAATGGAGACAACCGTCTTTACTCCGATGTCAGACCCTATTTCATTCGCTTCCACACCTGTATATGAGGCGATTGAACCTCCCTGTATAACACCTTTTCCGGATATGGCGAAAACCATGCCTTTGGCTCTGACCTTTGAATTGCTGAGCTCGCTTTTTATACTCAAATCTCCGGCACATTCTATGTGGGCATTGGCGGCAAAATGAGCTGTGATACAGCCTTTGCATTTTACCTGTCCCCGGCCACCCATGACAATGCCTCCGTTCACTTCTATGTCCCTGCCGGCAAGAACCAGTGCATCTTCAATGGTCTGCCTGACCAATATGTGATCAGGAACTTCTACGGTGAATCCCTCACGGATATTCCCGTTTACATGTACGGATCCGGTTTCTAGTCTGATATTTCCTGTGGAGTAATCCACATCTCCTTTTGTCACCAGAATATCACAGACCGAAAGAACTCCGTCCTTTAAATCAACAACTCCAGTCGCCTTAGCTTTGTAGGAAATACCGTCTTCAAGCATTTCCACCGATTCATCAGGAATAATTTTCAACTGACTTCCGTCAGGCGGCGGTGTCAGTCTGCCATAGACATCTTCACCGGCAACACCTTCCACCGGAGGATGTATTTTACCTATTATCTGACCGGGCTTAACCATGGGATGCATGCCGCGTTCACGATAATCAACCCGGTCTCCTTTAAGGACAGTTCCAACTTTGTTGACGTCTTCACCGGCGTATTCAAACCAGCCATCCTTTCCGGGGATTGGTTCCGTGCCTTTTACGATGACAGCTTCCTGCGGCTTTTTGGTCTCACGGGCTTTTTTTAAAGCTGTTTCACCTGCTACATGCTGGACCGGACGTGCAATGTTAAGCTCTTTTAGACTGTGCTCAATATGGCGCAGGGCAATGTGGGAGCCAAAGCAGTCGAAGCCGTAAAATTTTGCTGTAATGCTCATATAGTCCGGGGCAACTTCTATGAGCGGTTCAACTACTATTGTGTTGTCTTTAATTTTTACCAGCCCGTATCTTCTGGAGCTTAATTCTCCTGTCTCTTTCTCCAGCGTGCATCCTGATGCTTCAGTAATTGTCAGCGGGGTAGGCTTGAGATCGCTTTTTGGAGTGATTACTTCACCATCTATCGTCTTTCCGGGTCTGCCTTTTGTTGCGGGAATAAGTTTGCCGAAAACCAGTCCCGGCACTACGGGATATTTTAAATTGCCCTGTGAAAAGATTCTGCCGTTTTCAGGTTCCTGAGGATATTCACCTCTAACCAGAGCAACATTTAATATGCTTTTTCCTTCTTTAAGTCTTTTTATGGCGAAGTTTGCTGCATCAAGATCAAGTTCTCCATCATATCCGGCTTTCTTAAGCTCCCTTTTCATGATTTCGACAGAAAGAAGTTCTTCTTCACCCGGCTTAATTTCATAGGCCGATATGTAAGCAGCCATGCGGTCGTCAGTGAGCGCAAATTCAATACTGACGCTTTCACCACTGCGTCGTTTAGCCATTTCCGCTCTTTTTTTAGATAAATCAATCATATTGACCGCTGTTGTCTATCTTAACCGTTAAAGATTAATTCATAGCCGCCATTGTTTTAAACCGATGTGGTTTTTAATTATATTGATAGCTTATAAATTTAATATGTTCAATGACGTTTAACTTTTGAAAATGTTGCTTGATACAATTATCTTTTGGAGGAAAAACACAAATTATTTATATGAAATTTAATTTAATTATTTAAAATAACGCTGCATTTTCGTGTCCATCTTGTTACGGCGCTGGAATGGCGGCTGACGTTACTTTGATGAATAAAAAAATATTGTTTATATTATTACCTTGAACTGGATGCGATTTTAAAAAAAGAGCAGGATCTGTAAGTTACAGATCCTGCATATATGGGGGGAGCTATCGGGAAAGTTATTTAGCCTTTTTGAGCTGCAACGATAAGCCGGGTCCGGCCTATACCAACTTCGCGGCTTTTTGTGGTTTTAAAACCAGCTTCTTTCATTGCCGCTGCCAGTCTGTCAGCATTAAGGGTGTGGGTTTTATAGCCGGAGAGGTTGGTCACAAATTGAACTCCGGTAATGTAGCGGGGATCAAAATTCCCGGATTCGTTTAAATGGTGGGTTACAAACCAACCCCCGGGCTTTAGGGAATCATAAACTGATTTTAAAATCTGCTCCATATTGTCAGTGAAAGCGTAAAGGATATGGGAGGCAATGCTGAGATCATATTTTTCATGACCGAGTGAGTCTTTTCTGAGATCGCAGCCGAATGCTTTGAGCCGCTCTGAAAAACCCCGCTGGGCTATGCGCTGATTTGAGGTCTCGGCAACATGTGGAAAATCGGCAATTTCACCGGACAGTCCGGGATTTGCGTTCAGAAGTGCCATGGAGAATTCTCCGTGGTTGCCGCCAATATCGCACATTTGTTTCATAGAACTGAACTCCGGCAGCTCTGTTATAAATGCAACGGTATCCTGAACAGCACCCAGTATTGCATGCTCTGCTGTTCCATCCATGGAGTCCTGCTGTCCCCAGCTTTTATCAATGATGCTTCTGGTTTCGATTTCACCCTTTAAGAGGCCGATAATATCTTCAGATATAGCTTCGTGAAATCTTTTAAAAAGCTCAAGTGACTTGAGCTGATTCAGCTTTGAGCTTGAGACCAGAAATTCTGATGCGATCCGGCTGTTCCTGAATTTATCATCCGATTTTTCCACTATGCCGTTAGCGGCAAGAAGATTCAGCATTGATTTTGCCGGAGATTCTTTGAAGCCCATATCTTCGGCCAGTTCCGCAGCTGTCTTCGGCTGTTCCAGGGTATCAAAAATTTTAGCATGCGCAGCTGCAATTATTGTTTTGAAAGCCAGACCATTAATCAACATGGTTTCAATTGCGTTAATATCCTGAGTCGGAGTCTGCATGTTCTATGCTCCTGTTAAAATATTTATTCCAGATATGAATCCATCCATAGATTCAACTGTCTACAGAAGTCTTTGAAAGTCTGAAATTGTTCTTCATTAAGCCCGGAGAGGTATTCAAAAAAATCTTTGTCTTTATTCATGTGAAATTCCATATGTATCCTGTGCGCCTCTAAACCTTTTTCCGTTGGAGTCAGCAGGAGCCGTGATTTTTTTTGCGGGTCCTTTTCTTTTAAAAGGTAACCTTTCGCCACAAGTTTTGCCGTTATCTGTGATGCAGCTCCCTTGGTTGTTCCAAATAGTTTCGCTATTTGAGTAACGCTGCTTCCATTGTTTTCAGAAATGGCACTCAGAACATGTATTTCCGTCGGGTAAAGCGGCTCGCCTATCCCGAAATCTTTCTGGCTTTTACTGACTGAAATGTATTTTTCAAATGCACTGCCGAGACTGCTCATTAAGGGCTGTAGATCTTCAAGTGTTCTCATGCTCAAAAAGGTATAGCTGCTAAACAAAATAGTCAAGCAGCTATACCTTTTTTTTGAAAAAATAAAAAATGTTTATTATTAATTATTTTAGATAATTATATAATTAAAACTTATCGATATATTCCCGATAAGTTTATGATTTGATCTTAAATTAGAGGCGAAAATGGTTATTGCTCAGCAGAAAAGGTGATGTAAGCCAGCTCTTCCAGAATATGCTGAAGCCGGGCATGAATTCCGCCTGCTCCGGGAGGAGGACCGAAAAGGGCGTTGCGTTGTTCTTTTATGCCTCGTGGAAATACTGATTCAGGAGCGAGATTCTGCATGGTCATGGCAAATCTTTCACTCAAAAGATAACCCGTAACTCCCTCATCGAAAAGTTTAAGAACGGAGCAAAATTCATCCTGCTTCCTGTTCCAGTACATTATAGCTTCGGGATGAGGCTCACAGGACATTATTTCACAGATTAAGGCATAAAGGCTGTTCAGTGCCGCTCCGGGAATGCCTCTGCGCCAGCCCAGAAGCCATGGATTGCGCCAGAAAAGTAGAAAATTATTTTCCCCGGTTGCGATAATTTTTTCAATTGTGCGTTTGGCCTTGTAGAGATTTTCATCCGGCCAGTTTACAGGGGTGGTTGATAGTTCCCATGCCGGGACGTTTTTTCTCTTAACGGGTGAAATATTTCTTAAGCGGTCTAGAAGATGTGATAACCAGCGGTTGGCCTGATGTGAAGCCGGGGTTTCCAGATGCAGATAGCTTAAGACATAAGACCCTTTTCCATAATTGCCGTGAACAATTGCGGGGCGGCTTTCCAGAAAATCAGGCAGGAGTTTTATACCATACAGATTTTCCCAGTCGGAAAGAGTTCCTTCCGGCAGAGCTGACAGGCATAGATCAGCTACCCAGAAATCCGGTCCGGGGGTATGGTATCTTCCCAGTGCTTCTGTTTTATCATCGGCAGGAGCAAACTGTCCGGGCCACCATACCGGAAGAAGGGCTGATTCCCCCAGTGATTCCGGGACCAGCGGGTGTTCTATTTTAAGGCTGACGTTGATATGACCGCTTAGAAAGTGGTGCAGACGATTGTCGAAACCTTTTCTTTTCCATGAAGTAAGTGATAATCCTTCTTTTGATGAAAGGCCGAGACCTGCCCCGCCGCAAAAGCCAAGATAGCTGCCGCCTTGGGCCACAAATCTTTTTATTGCGGAAATTCCGGATTCTCCCAGACTGCGGGCTTTACCACGAGCCCATCCTCCGGGTACAATAAGGAGCTTCGGGGGGTTGCTTGCCAGCAGTCCCTGCGCTATCTCATGTCCACGGACAAGGCGATGGTCTATCTGCCACGAACTGAGTGCGCGGCGGATCAACAGTCCCCAGAAGTGGGATTCATCCCATAATATATAGATACTTGACATGGTTCGGTCTCTCTATAGGCTGGGCTCAAGCTATCAGGGGCTTGGGCCGGAGGCAAGTCCGGGATTTAGTGTCACCCGTTTCTTCAGCCTTCTTTTTTCGTTTGGTGGATTTAACGTTTTTGTTGTAAGACTTCGCCTTCACGATAAAGTGTGAAAGTATTTTTGGTTTTTTAAATCCAGCGATGTTCGTTGCAACAGGTTTCCTCCTTATTGCGAAACCGGTCTGGCGATACTTAAAATTGTCTTACAGATATAAGTAAATTTAGCAAGTTATATTAAATAGTAGGAGATATTTCATGGCGGAATCAAATCTGCCCAAAGGTTATGAACCTTGGGATGTTGAAAAAAAGTGGCTTTCCATGTGGGAGGAAAACGGTACCTTCACCGCTGATCCCTCTGCTCCCGGCGAACCTTATTCTATTGTCATCCCGCCGCCGAACGTCACCGGAGTTCTGCACATGGGACATGCCCTGAACATTACTGTTCAGGATATTCTCTGCCGTTACATGCGCCAGCAGGGCAAAAACGTATTGTGGGTTCCCGGAACCGACCATGCCGGTATTGCCACCCAGAATGTTGTTGAACGTCAGCTTAAGACGGAAGGTCTTACCCGTGACGACCTCGGACGTGAAAAATTTGTGGAAAGAGTCTGGGAATGGAAAAAAGAGAAAGGCGATTTTATCCTTAATCAGATTCGCAGGCTCGGAGCTTCTGTAGACTGGACCAGAGAATGTTTTACTTTTGACGAACAGCGGGCCAAAGCCGTGCGCGAAGTTTTTGTAAAACTTTATGAAGAAGGTCTTATCTATAAAGGCAACTACATCATAAACTGGTGTAACCGCTGCCATACCGCTCTTGCTGATGATGAGGTTGAACATTCTCCGAAACCCGGACATCTTTATCATCTCAGATATAAACTTGCAGACGGAAGCGACGAGCTTATCATTGCCACCACCCGTCCCGAAACAATGCTTGGTGATACCGCCATCGCTGTTAACCCCGAGGACGACCGCTTCAAACATCTGATAGGCAAAAAAGCGATCCTTCCCCTTATCGGTCGCGAACTGCCCATTCTTGGTGACAGTTACGTTGATATGGAGTTCGGAACAGGAGCTCTTAAGATAACTCCCGCCCATGATATGAATGACTGGGAAATAGGCCGCAAGCACAACCTTGAGGTTATTTCAATCCTTGATGAAGACGGTAATGTAAATGAAAATGCACCGGAAAAATATCAGGGACTTCATAAGGACGAAGCCAGAAAAGTAATTGTTGCGGACCTTGAAGCTGCAGGCGCTCTGGTAAAAATTGAAGACCATGCCCATTCCGTAGGTGAATGCTACCGCTGTAAGTCGGTGATTGAGCCGCATGTTTCAACTCAGTGGTTTGTTTCCATGAAGCCTCTGGCAAAGGAAGCCCGCGCAGCTGTTCCTTCAAAAACTCAGATTTTCCCGGAAAACTGGACTAAAACTTATTATGAGTGGCTTGATAACATCAGAGACTGGTGTATTTCCCGTCAGATCTGGTGGGGGCATCGTATTCCCGCGTGGACTTGTGAAGATTGCGGTGAACTGATTGTTGCCACTGAAGATCCGGATAAATGTACCAAGTGCGGAAGTTCCAGACTCACTCAGGAAGAAGATGTCCTCGATACCTGGTTTTCTTCAGCCCTCTGGCCTTTCTCAACTATGGGCTGGCCTGATGAAACCCCTGAACTGGATAAATATTATCCTACAGCCATGCTCGTTACCGGATTTGATATTCTTTTCTTCTGGGTTGCCAGAATGATGATGATGGGACTTCATTTCAAGAATGAAATTCCTTTCCACCATGTCTACATTCATGCACTGGTGCGTGATGAACATGGTAAAAAAATGAGTAAATCCACCGGTAATGTTATTGATCCTCTTGAAATGATCGAGAAGTACGGAACGGACGCTCTGCGCTTCACCCTGACAGCTTTTGCTGCCATGGGAAGGGATATCAAGCTCTCGGAAGCCCGTATTGAAGGTTACCGCCACTTTGTTAATAAAATATGGAACGCAGCCCGTTTCGCGCTCATGAATCTGGATGGCAAAAAGCCTGAAGCTGATGTCAGTGAAGCTCAGGGACTGGCCAACAAGTGGATTCTGCATCGCCTTGAAGAAGTTAAAGCAAATATGAGCGAAGTTATAACCGGATACCGTTTTAATGAAGCCGCACAGACCATGTATGGATTTATCTGGCATGAGTTCTGCGACTGGTATCTGGAGATGATCAAGCCTGATCTTTACAGCGATGATGAAAAACGCAAGGAAGCAACCCTTGCTGTTCTGTGGACCGTGCTTTCGGAAACAATGGTTCTGCTGCATCCCATCATGCCCTTCGTGACTCAGGAAATCTGGTCCGTTCTGCCGGGCGTGGATGCTGAAGACATTTCCACTGTTGCTTATCCTGAAAAGCGTGAAGCATGTCTTGATGCAGCCACAGTTGAAAAGATGGAACTCTTTCAGGGTATTGTTGCCAGCGTGCGTAATATCCGCACCGAGCTTCAGGTTGCACCTTCTAAGAAACTTGACCTTCTGGTGCGCACAGCAGATGAGCACAGCCTTGATATTCTCAATGAAAATATGGAGCTTATCAAATTCCTTGCCCGTCTTGAAAACGTTGAATGCGGCCCGGATGTCAAAGGTCCTAAAGCTTCAGGTACTGCTGTTGTGCAGGGTAATGAAGTGTATGTTCCGCTGGCCGGAGTTGTCGATTTCGAGGCTGAAATAGCCCGTCTTGACAAGGAATTCGCCAAACTGGAAAAAGATCTTAATGTTATCGGCAAAAAACTTGCCAATGAAGGCTTTGTTAAAAATGCCCCGGAAGCCGTGGTCCTTAAAGAAAAGGCCAAGCTGGAAGAAATAAAAGACAAGGAAGCAAAACTTACCGAGCTTAGAGACAGGCTCGTAAGTGTTATGGAATAAACTGATTCCCGCGCGCCGTTTTGTTTTTGGCAGGACGGCGCGATTTCATATAATTAATATTTCCACATAAAGAGGTTAAATGGATATGAGCACTGTATATCTGATCGGAGCCGGTCCCGGTGATCCCGGCCTGCTGACTGTAAAGGCCAAAGAAATTCTCGAGACTGCCGATGTTCTGATTTACGACTATCTGGCTAACAGTGAATTCCTTTCGTACGCCAAGGAAGGAGTTGAGATTCTTTATGTAGGTAAAAAAGGCGGAGATCATACTTTACCGCAGGATAAAATAAACGAGCTTATTATTGAAAAAGCTCGTGAAGGTAAAACCGTGGCCCGGCTGAAGGGCGGAGATCCTTACGTTTTCGGACGCGGCGGAGAAGAGGCCGAAGAACTGGTTGAAGCCGGAATAGATTTTGAAGTCATCCCCGGTATTACCGCTGGAGTAGCTGCCCCGGCCTATGCCGGAATCCCGGTGACTCATCGCGATTTTACTACATCGGTCTGCTTTATCACCGGTCATGAAGACCCGACCAAAGAGAAAACCGGGCATAACTGGGAAGTTTACGCCAAGTCCACCAGCACGCTGGTTTTCTATATGGGCGTTAAGAATCTGCCGATGATAGCTGAAAACCTTATCAAAAACGGACGTGATCCTGAAACTCCGGTATCTCTGGTGCGCTGGGGTACAAGATGCAACCAGCAGAGTTTTGTTTCCACTCTTGATAAAGTTGCCGCAGAAGCTGAAAAGCTTGGTTTCAAGGCTCCTTCCATCATCATTGTCGGCGGGGTCTGTTCACTTCACGATAAGCTGGGCTGGTTTGAGAAAAAACCGCTGCTTGGTAAAGGTGTAATTGTCACCCGCGCCCGCGAGCAGGCCAGCGGTCTGGTTTCCACCCTTGGCAAGCTTGGTGCCTGTGTTTATGAATTTCCTACAATCTCAATTGAGCCTCTTGATGATTACGAAGCTGTGGAAAAGGCTGTCCTTTCCCTTGTCTCTTATGACTGGCTTATTTTTACATCGGTCAACGGGGTTAAATATTTCTGGAAGCAACTTGACGAAATAGGCCTGGATGCCCGTATCTTAGGTGGTATAGAGGTCGCCGCAATAGGACCCGCTACAGCGGATGCACTCAGAGACAAAGGTATTAAACCTGACTTTGTCCCTGAGAAATATGTTGCTGAAAGTGTTGTGGAAGGGCTCCTTGAAAAGGGCATAGCCGGTAAAAAGGTTCTTATCCCCAGAGCAAAGGTTGCCCGTGAGGTTCTGCCGCAGGAACTGGAAAAAGCCGGAGCCGAAGTAGAAATACTTCCTGTTTACGAAACAAGGCTTTCCAATAATGATCCTGAGCCGATCAGAGCCGCTTTCAAGGAAACAAAGATTCATTATCTTACCTTCACAAGCTCAAGCACAGTACATAACTTTTTTGAGCTGATCAGCCCTAAAGAGTTTGAGCTGCATAAAGATAACGTGAAGATTGCCTGCATAGGCCCGGTAACAGCTAAAACTCTGAGCGAATACGGCTTCAGCCCGGATGTTCAGCCCGAAGAATATACAATCCCGGCCCTTGTTGACGAACTTGTGGCTGATAATAAATAGTTATTTAAGATCAAGTGAAATTGCGGGGGGATTATTTCCTCCCGCTTTCCCTGTCTCAAATATAATTTTATAAGTTTTGAGGCTGATATTTAAATCTGCTTTGAACATTGTTTTCAAATTCCGGTTTTGAATTTTCAACCATTCTTAAACTGGCTTTAGTCGCCCAAGCATTACTTCCCCCCAATGGAGATTTAAATGGCATTACCCATAGGTGTGTTGATTTCAGGCAGCGGCTCAAATCTTCAGTCACTTATCGATAAGATTGCAGAAGGCTCCCTTGATGCCAGTATCAAGCTGGTTGTCTCTAATAAAGCCGATGCTTACGGTCTTGAAAGGGCAGCTAAAGCCGGCATAGCTACCAGAGTTTTAAAGCATGGTGATTATTCCCGGCGTGAAGAATTTGATGCGGAAATGGTTGACGCATTAAAGGCCGCAGGAGTGAAGGTGGTTGTTATGGCCGGATTCATGAGGATAATTACTTCCGTTCTGCTTAAAGCCTTTCCTGAAAGGGTGATTAATATCCATCCTGCATTGCTGCCAAGTTTTCCGGGAGTGGACGCTCAGGGACAGGCCTGCACTCATGGAGTTAAAATCGCCGGATGTTCAGTTCATTTTGTAGATGAAGGAATGGACAGCGGTGCTGTTATCCAGCAGGCGGCAGTTCCTGTTTTTTCAGGAGAAGATCGGGATGCCCTGCAAAAAAGAATTTTGAAGATGGAACATCGCATTCTCCCGCAGGTTGTTCAATGGTTGTCTCAGGACCGCTTGAGTATAAGCGGCAGACAGGTCATTCTTAAAAAAGCAACTGTAGATCAGATTCATCCGGATAATTGTCTCATAAATCCCCCTCTTGAAGCTGGATTCTAGCCAGAGCTGTTTTTGTTGCAATTAAATTTGTATATCCTGCTTACTTTTCAGTTCATATTTCCGGTGTTGTGTATTGCAAAAATCTTCGGGATAAGTCATTTCATATAAAATAATTTTGATAATTACTCTCATTTTTAATGACTCTGGGGAGTCCGGGAGAAAACATGCTTGATCCTCTTGAGCCATGGGGGCTTGATCTTAAGGACTATCATACTGAATTAAAAATACCCGGAAGCCCTGAAAGATGTGTTTCACGCTCAGTTGTTGAAGATACTAAAGGCCGGCTATGGCTGCTTGAGAGAATTGCATCCGGGCAGACTTCACACCGTAGAAATATTGCGCAAAGTCTTAATCTTCTCGGCAAAGCAGGCCTGACGAGACTGCTTGAATACCGGCAGGACGTTCACGGTGAATTTATAAGCGAAATTATGGGTTTTTACTGGCAGCTTTCCCCCTTTTTCAAATCAGATATCCTGCCCAGACCTGATTATATCAGCGAAGGGCAGAGGGGGACGGAACTGGCGGCTTTTTTGGGTGAGCTGTATTCACTTTCGGAAGTGGCCGGACTTTCCGACAGAGCGCCAATGGATGACCTGAATGGTTTTATTTCAAATTTTCTGGATAAGGTGGCAGATTTTCAACCGGGAATTTTAGCTACTATAAAAAGTTATGCTGAAAGTATTCTGCCTGTAATTTCAGCTTGTAATCAGCTGCCGCAAAAGTTCTGCCACGGAGATTTCCACCCTCTCAATGTGCTGTGGAGGGGGCAGTGTGCCGGAGCGGTTATTGACTGGGAATTCTGCGGGGTCAGGACTGAATTATATGATATGGCCAATTTGATTGGGTGTGCCGGTTTTGAACATCCTGACGCGCTGGAAAATAAGTTTGTGCTGAGCTTTATTTCCGGTATGAAAGCTTCAGGAATTCAGAGCTCCAGCATTGAATTGCTTCCGGTTTTTACCGCAGCACTGCGTTTTGCATGGCTTTCAGAATGGTTGAGGAAAAAAGACCGTGAAATGTTGGCAATGGAACTTGATTACATTGCCCTGCTGTTGGACAATAGGGAAAAATATAAAAAAATCTGGATGAACGCTTTTAATTAGATAAATTTTAGAAAACAGATGCTGCCTGCCTGAATAACCAAGCAGGAGGAGACGATATGAGTGATAATTTTAAATTCGAACTTACGGATGAAGAGAAAAACTATCTCAAAGACCTTGTTCGGCTGAGCATTGCCTCGGGCCTTAAAGGTGAAAGGGCGGAAACAGAAATACCTGAGCCTCCGACAGCACATCTTAGGGAGACTCTGGGAGCTTTTGTAACTCTCACCAAGAGCCGGGAGCTGAGAGGGTGCATTGGTAATGTTCAGGGGCGCGGGCAGCTTTATAAGACGGTCTGGGAAATGGCCCGGGCTGCTGCTTTCGAGGATCCCAGATTTCCACCGCTTTCTGTTGAAGAGTTCGAAGGAATTAAATTTGAGATATCCATACTCAGTGCCATAGAGGTATGCCCTGATCCGAAACTGATAGAGGTCGGCAGGCATGGGCTGATTATTCGCAAAGGGATGTACAGCGGTCTGCTTCTGCCTCAGGTTGCTGTTGAATGGGGCTGGAACAGGGAACAGTTCCTTGAACATACCTGCAACAAAGCCGGGCTCCATCCTGACGCATGGAAAGAAACGGATACCCTGATTTTCTGGTTTGAAGCCGTTGTTTTTTAAGGCTTAACTTCTTTCAGACGTTTTATGATGTAATCGTATGCTTTTGGTTTGTGGGGAAGTTTACAATCGGTGCAGATTTTAATCTTCCCCCTCATACTGTAATTCCCGCCGCAATCCTCAAGGTGATATAGAGGACAGAAACAGAAAAGACAGTTGAAATCACTATCATCACTTATTTTATGGCATGGAAAATATTCACATTCGCTGTTTCTGAAAAAACGGCAGCTGTTTTCAGGTTTCATTCTTAAGCCCTGCTTTCTGTATGTTCTATTTTGATGACGACAAGAGTGATATCATCTTCCTGCGGCACATCTTTTTTAAATCTGGTAACAGCGCTGATTATGGCTTCCTGAATTTCCTGCGCACTCAGCTGGGCGTTTTCCCTTATTGTTTCCAGAAATCTGTCTGTTCCAAATAATTCGTTACTGCTGTTTCGGGCTTCCCAGATGCCGTCAGTGCCGATAACTATAATTCCGCCTTCACAGATATCTATGCTGCATTCGGAATAATCTCCGTCCTCAAAAATACCGAGTGCCAGAGCTGATTCGCCTTTCAGTTCATGGAAACTGTCTGTAGCCGGGCAGTAGAGCGTTGCCGGATCATGACCAGCCCGTACAAAGGTCGCAGACTTGTTACCCTCAGCTATTTCAAGACAGAAAAGAGTCATAAAGCGTCCGGTATCACCTATATCATGGCAAAGAAGTCTGTTGACCTCGGCAATGCGCTCGGCAAGGGGACTGTGATGTCTTCCTGCGTGGATCAGGTGGGCTCTTCCGGTTGCCATCAGCAGAGCGGCTGAAGCCCCGTGTCCGGTAACATCTCCCAGAACTATGCCGACGCTGTTTTCAGGAGCTGGAGGCTGATAGTAGTCAAAATAGTCTCCGCCTGTTTCATCACATGAAATACTTATACCAGCAATATCCAGTCCCTCTATTGTGGGGGCTTTTACAGGAAGAAGGCTTTCATGGACTTCCTGTGCCAGTTCCAGCGATCGGCTGAGTCTTAACTGGTCCTGTAGCTTGGGGACCATAGAATTGAAAGCCTCGGCCAGTTCTTCACGCTCGTCACCTGTTTTTACATCCGCTCTGACGGAGAAATCACCTCCGGCAACTTTTCTGGCGCATTCAGTCAAGGCAATAATATGACTGGTCAATCTTCTGCTTCCGAGAAGCACAAAGGTCATTACGATTATTATGATTGAAAATGCAATGACTCCAACAGTAAGATAAAGATTGTGGCTGAGGTCCAGAATGCGGTTGGTGGCGTTGTCCACAACTACAGTCATCACTTTTTCCGGTAAAATAAGCACAAAGCTGCCGTTGGAACGGAACGGGGCGAAGGCCCACAGACAGTCCACTCCCTTATAGGGCATCCTGATCACACCTGATTTGCCGGAGCGTATATTTTCAGTCAGTCTGGACAGGGCTTCAGAATTACTTGAGGTAAGGTATCTTCTGGTTGAAGAGAGTTGTTCACGCCATGATTTCAGTTTGTCTCCTGAACTCATTTCGGCCCAGATTCTTAATAATCCTTCTGATTTTTTTGCGCTTTCGCCAACGACAAAAGCTTTCATCCTTGATGACCACTGTGAAGAAAGTTCGTTGTGGCGCAAAAGCTGAACAAGCTGAATTTCTACTGCTGCAACCCCCAGGACCTTATCATTACGGCCGATCACGGGCATTGAGATCGTGAAAACGACCTGTCCTGTACCTGCGTCAATATACTGGCCCCATTGTATGCTTTTTTTGCTTACGGCATCAGTAAACCATTTGCGCTTTGTCGGATCAAAGTTTTCAGGGTAATCGCCATGACCGGGATAAGCCATATGCAGACCGTTTTTAGTGGTAATGAAAATACGGAACAGGGTTGTGCCGGCCTCATTGAAAAAGTTTTTAAAATCAGGGGTCAGCTTGCTGAGTCTGGCAATATCCTGATCAGACCTTAAAAACCTCTTCCCCGGTGCGTGATAGAAGACTGAATTTTCGAGACTGACAGGTGCGGGAGAAGTTGTTCCGTCACTGTTTATTTTAAAATATTCTTGAATATTGCGGTAATCTTTCGGAGCTTTATCCGCGGAGTCGTAGTCTTCGGCCCAGTAGACTTCCGGCAGCCCGTTCACAGGATCATTTAAAACATCTCGGGCTTCAGCGGAGATGGCGCGCAGGGCGAACTCCAGTGAAATGGCCTGTTGCTGAACCAGTTTTGCCGAGTCTCCGGCAGACTGGCGCAGCTCTCCGGTTAAAATGGAGATCATGTTGTTATGCAGGCTTGCTGATTGCGATTCTCCAAGCTCCAGAATGCCCTGCCTGCTTATGATGGAAACCAGCAGCATCGGGATAAGACTGAAACCGAGTAACAGCAGAAATATTTTTTTTCTGATGCTCATATTTTATCCTTAAGGAAAATGTATAGTATCCGCGCTTTTTTCACATTCTTTATCTGTAGGCAGGCTTCCGAAAGGGAAGGGACGTCTGTTTTCGTTCAAGGTGGCATAGCGCAGGATTCTGTATATATACATGGACAGCTTGTTGCAGAAAAGTTTCAGGGGTTCACTGTTTTTACCGGCTATAAGCAGGTAGGCATACTGAAATATTACACACGCATAGATCACTATTTTAAGCATTTCATAAGCGATGAGGCATACCAGAGTTACCAGAAATCTGGTGAAAACAGCAATGCGGTCCTGATTGTTATGAAAGTTGTGCGGCATTTTTCTGCTCCTGCTTTTGGGGACGTTATATTTGAAACTGCGCTTTTTACCGTTTTTATGATAAAAAAGATTAGCCATAATTTTTAAAAGGTTTTATAGTAAATATAAATAGGTTCAATGGTTATGGGTTGCCAGCGTATCCGGTTTACGATTGAACGGCAATAACGGATTATTTTTTGCATTACTATTCCCTGTGAACGAAATTTTGTCTCAAGCCGGGAGGAATGCCATGAATGTTATCCTTTTTGAAGAACTGGTGAGAAGAAAGACCAAAGATCTGCAAAGTAGTGGTCTTACACGGACAGAGGCAGCAACTGCCGCCGGAAGAGAAATTATGAAGTTTATTGAACCGGGACTGGGCTGTGCCTCAAAATTCTGTATGCGCATGGTGCTTGAAGGGGCCAAGAAAAGGATTCTCGGTGAGGCTTCACGCTCTGAAAACATGGAGGGTGAGAAAGCAGCAAAGCTTGAAATTCCACAATTCTTTGAAAGAATAATGTGTTACTGTTGATATTAAAAAAATTGTAGCTCCAATAATATGTTCTGTATTTCGTACTTAAAAAAGAGATCATAAAAAAAGTCCCGGAACCTGAGTTCCGGGACTTTCAATTTATCAGCCTAAAAACTTGATTGTTGCTTTTGTTGCTCCGCTGCCGGTCTTTTCTGATTTTATTTTAACTTTTTCCTTCATGTAATCGGCAGCCGCCTGAATAATGCCAACAAAATAATCACCATAACCGCGATCAGAAATATAGGTCATTATGAGGGTGTCCCCAAGGTCTTCATACTCGAACCGCGGTGGTTTAAGTCCCGGATTATCTTTGGTCAGGTTTTTATGAATTTCATTCATTGAAAGCAACAGTTCCTTTAAGTTGTCACCCTTGAAATATCTGCGGTACATCCGTTTGAAACTGTCAAGACTGGCCTTACCCACCTTGCTGAAAAACTCTTTCTGGGATTCACCGGTCTTTTGATGAATCAGATCAGCCATCTGGTGCAGAATCTGATCCGGGTATCCTCCACCGGGCAGGAAGGAAGGATGTCCCATTTCTTTGGAAATATAATCCATAACATCGTTTCCATATTTGCTCTCAATGTAACCCATGTAGATTTTGGGAAGAATACCTCTGATTTCTCCTTTGGATTTCCTGAGTTTTGAAACATCCATTTTTTCAGTCTTGAACTGCATGGAGAGGTTCAGGAGTTCCTGAGAGAGTTTTGCCAGTGAACTGGATTCGCGGTTGGCTTCTGTGGCACTGTCCGCAGTATCTCCGGCAATTTCGTTGATCTGCTCTATGCGGGCATTGATTTCTTCGGCAGCTGCGGATTGTTCTTCAGCCGCGGTGGCTATTTGGGAAATACGTATATTCATATCGTCTATGCTGCGCATGATATCTTCAAGGGCTTCTCCGGCCTGTTCCGAAGATTGTGAAGATTTTTCAACATGCTGCTTGGTTGTGTCCATTGACTGAACAGCTTCCAGCGAGCCTTCCTGAATATGGCTTATAGCGGCCTCAACTTCTTTAGTGGCTTCCATTGTTTTTTCAGCAAGTTTGCGGACTTCGTCAGCAACAACGGCAAATCCTCTACCTGCTTCTCCGGCTCTTGCCGCTTCAATTGCAGCATTAAGAGCGAGAAGGTTGGTCTGGTCTGCTATATCGTTGATAACTGAGATTATGCGTCCAATTTCCTCTGCCCGGCCTTCAAGGGTGTTGAGCACTGCTTCCAGTTCTCCGGCAGAGCTTGAAACGCTCCGCACTGACTGAATAGCTACTTGAACCAGTTCAGAACCCTTACGGGCTGAGACCGATCCTTCATTGGCAGCCTGAGCGGTTGATGAAGCATTGTGAGCAACTTCCATTACTGTTGCGGTCATTTCTTCCATAGCTGTTGCTACGGCTTCTGATTCTTCTCTCTGCGAATCCGCGCCGCGGGCCTGCTCATCAGCAGAACTTGAAAGTATTTCTGAAGAAGCTGCAACCTGTTCGGCAAGCTTGTTTACCTTAACACCGACTTTGGAAAGTTCTTCTTTCTGCTGCTGGATAAAAGTATGCTGTTCTTCAGCTTTTTTAAGCGTATCCTGTACTTCCTGTCTCGCCAGATCTGCTTTCTGGACATTTTCATCGGCGATTTTATTTTCTTCTATAAGCTTAACAACCATAGAATTGATGGCATTTTTAAGAGACAGTATATTGGGTGGCAGATTATCTGTTATTTCAGCATCCAGTTCTCCGTTATCTATCTTTTCAGCATATTCACGGATTGTCCGTAAGGATTTTAAAATGGATCTGCCGCTGAACCATACCGTGATCAGCGCAATAAACAATACTACAAGAGTGTTGACCAGTGATTTGATCATATCACCTCTGTAGCTGCTGATGCGTGTTGACAGAAGTGTATTCATTTCACTGTCTGCGGTATCCCATAGAGCTCCGAGCGCATGTGCTGTTTGACTGATAGCTCTTTTCAACCCGGCAGGATGCTCCTGATTGGACATTTCCTGCAGCATTCTTATCAAGGCATCATTTGCAGTTGCATACTCATGATATTTAGGGAGTAAGCTTTTATGCATGGATGGATTTTTACCATAAAAATTAGGGTCTTCATTGAGGGCTGTATCAATTGAGCTTTTAATGCGGGCCTGATCATCATTAAGCTGGCTTACGAGAATGGAGAGTTCTGTTGATTCTTCCCTGTTCAAGTGTACTTTTTTAAGGTCCGGTAAAGCCAGAGCAGCTATTTTCGCCAGTCTTGAATGGGCCGCAGGGATACCCAGCAGAGTTACATCCATCAGGTAGTAACTATCCAGATCCGGGTCGAGAATAAGATTTGAAGTATCTCCCCCGTGAGAGATGAGACCTTCAATATCTTCTACGGTACGTTTTACCTTGGTAAGATCATTTTTATTGAGATTGGACTTTAAAGTATTCCAGCGCGACATGAAGTCTGGATAATAAAGATCACCTCTGTTGCGCATTTCCAGACCCTCAGGGGTAAACTGTAGCTCTTTGCCTATTTCGTCATGGATTTTGGCAAGTGATCTTAGGCTATCATCAATATTGGAGACTGCAGAGTTGACCTGAGCACTGTCATCCGAGAGGAGTCCGCCAACCAGATCCGGAAAGTTTTCCAAAGCGTGCTGAAGCGGTTTTTGATATTTGTTACCGTATATTTCCAGCTGAGAAAAATTAATATCGTGCTGAATACCGGCTTCCGAGAAATAGAGAAGCATAGCTATAGGAAGCGAAAAAATAATACTTGATATAAGCAGTTTGCTTCGGATGGACATTGAGTCAAAGAAACGCATTTGGTCTCCTTGTTTAACGGTTGTCTGGTTTTATCTATCGAACGGTTGACAATCCTGGTATAAAATAAGTCTCAACCGGAATTTTTGACACTGTTCAACTCTATACTAATAGTGGGAATAGATGCAATCATAATTGAAAATTGCTACAGTTGAAAGAATGTTTTTTTATTAAGTTGTTATTATTTGTGCTGTAGCTAACTCTAGATAATGATATCGGACAGTATTCCGATCAAATTATATCATTGCATAAAAAAGTATGGCCGTTAAATAAATTTAGCCCATATTTTTCTTGAGCGCGGCCCGTCGAATTCACAGAAATAGATTTTCTGCCATGTTCCAAGCTGGATGTCTCCTGCTTCAACTATAAGCATCTGCTCACATCCGAACATGGAGGATTTTATATGTGCATCAGAGTTACCTTCAGCATGAAGGTAGTCTCCATTTAGCGGTACAAGCTTGTTCATATTGATGGTAATGTCCCTGACAACGTCAGGATCAGCTCCTTCATTGACCGTTATTGCTCCGGTAGTGTGAGGACAGTAAAGCAGCAGAATCCCATCGGACCACCCGTTTTCTTTTATCAGGCGGCGCACAGCCGGAGTTATATCAGCCATTTCTTCTCTGCGGCCGGTTCTGATTTGTATTGTCTCCATTACATTACTCCTGCATCAGTTTTATTCTTTGTTTTCTGAAGCATCCCTGAACATGTGGGTAAATCCTGAATCGTAGAGCTTTGAAGCCGCAGCCACTTCCTTTGGAAGAATGAGGAATACTGTCTGGCGGTTAAAACCATGTTTTACCGTTTCTACAGCCATGTTTTCTATTGTAGTGACAACACTTTTTTCTTCCGGCCATCCTATGCGGTAGCCCAGCACAACCTTTGTTTCAGGATCAAGTCCTCCGGCAAGCAGTTCTGCACGCAGATCTTCAGGTCTGGACGCAGAAAGATAAACGGCCATAGCTGTTTTGTGTGCAGCAAGAACCTTTATGGATTCTTCTTCGGGAACCGGAGTTCGTCCCGCCATTCTGGTCAGAATGAGTGTCTGTGTGCCTCCGGGTACAGTGAATGAAGAGCCTGAAGCCGCAGCCGCTGCACATGCCGAAGTAACTCCGGGTATGATCTCATATTCTATCCCGGCCTGTGCCAGCAGTTCCGCCTGTTCCTGCACTGCTCCATACAGGGCGGGATCGCCGGTATGAACTCTGGCAACAGTATTTCCCGCCTGCGCATATTCTGTGAGCAGGGCATTGGTTTCGGCAAGCGACATGGAGGCTGAATTTTCGATCCGGGCATTTTCAGAGGCTTTTTCAAGCACTGCTTCCGGCACAAGTGAGCCTGCGTAAAGTATCAGCGCAGCCTCACTTATTATCCTTTGCCCTTTGACGGTGATAAGTTCCGGATCACCGGGTCCGGCACCTATAAAATAAACTTTTCCCATAAGCTTAAGACGGCTTCTTAGCCATGAAAATGGTTACCGGATTCTGGGCCTGAAATCGGTGATCCCCGGCAATTTCATCACTCACGCTGCATTGAATCTGCATAGCTTCCCAGCGCCAGTTCAGATTTTCAAATGTTTTTACGGTCCGTTCTATACTCCCCATTAAAATAGCATGGACAACCATTTTACCTCCGGGTTTAAGACATCCGGCAGCACGTTCAATTACAGAACTGTCCCTGCCTATACCGCCTCCGATAAAAATACGGTCCGGTGCAGGAAGATCGTCAAGGCAGTCAGGCATTTCGCCTTCAACCACTTTTATACTCCAGGCCCGGAACTGTTGTATGTTTTCACGGATCATTTTGAGACGGTCTTTATTTTTTTCAACGGCAACAACTCTGGCGCAGCGGGCCACAACAGAAGCTTCAATAGCTACCGAACCGCAACCTGCACCAAGGTCCCATATAGTCTGGCCGTCATGCAGATCCAGCATACCTATGCCGGTACAGCGCACGGCTTTTTTGGTGATAAGTCCCCGTTCCTTGATATATACCCTGTCATCGCAGCCCAGAGTCGCCTTGAGGTGATGTTCTTTTTCAGGGAGCAGAAATACTATATTCAGATCAGCCTGATCATGTTTGAGAAAATCTTCAGGAACTCCACTCTCGATTTTTTCTTCGCTGGTACCGAGCATGGAGAAAATCTTCATTTCAAGCCCGTTGACACCTCTTCTTACCAGTCTTTGGGCTATGCGGCTGGGAGTGTTTTCGCTGTCTGTGAAAATGGCAACATTGGTTCTGCGCTGTATCAATCCGAATAGGGGATAGTATTCATTGCGACCGTGAAGAGAAATAACCTGAATGTCATTCCAGGGAATGCCTGCTTTGGAAGCCGCCAGTGAAACAGTTGTGACGTTGGGATATACCGTAATCTGTTCTTCCGGGAATTTTTGGAAAAGTCTGGCTCCGACCCCGTAAAAAAGCGGGTCTCCATCAGCAAGCACGGCGACTTTTTTGTCGGCGGAGATAAATTTTTCTATTTCTGAAAAGGTCTTTTCAAGAGGAAGTTTAAGAAGCTGCTTTTCCCCTGCATAGTTCTGCAGGGAATCAAGAAGCCTTTGCGATCCGATAACAACATTTGTTTCATTAAGTGATTTATATCCCTGCGCTGTCAGTTCCAGTGAACCGGGATATGCTCCGATAAGATCAATTTTACTCATGTTGACCCCGTTTAAATCAGCTTTCAGATTTGTTTCAGTGGATAATATAATTATATCATTTTGTTTGATTCCAAGATGCGTTCAACCTTTGAAGAGGTTGGAATGGTTGCACCGGATTAACCAGAGGGCAAGAAGTATTTTATTTAATGATTAAAATAGCGTTTGATATTTAAAAACAGTGCCATGTGCCTGTCTGAAAGATTCAATCCCGCTCACTGAGAAGTGTACCGTCAAAGTCAAAGAGAGCATAGTCTATCTGAGGAGTTGTTTCTGATACCTCTGTGCAGAATTTTCGGGCCGAGGATTGCGCTTTGTTTATCAGAAAAGTGTATAGGGTTTCAGCCTGAGGAAAATCCTGAATCATTTGCAGAACCTGTCTGGCGGTATTTGCACCTTGTATTTCTATGTTGATTTTATCGGGGAAGCCGCAGCAGCCGGACCATTTAGCCAGTAGTTTAAAGTCAATTTTCCAATCTTTCGCATGGGTGTATGGAAAACCCTGAGCATGTTTTACCAGCTTTCCGAAAAAAAGTGACCAGCTTACTCGTGTGAATCCTTTCTGTGCTGCTTCAATCATGCTGTATTTAAAAAAATCGGCAGCCTGAATTATGCTCTGTTCAGGAATCTGAGGGTGTCTTTCGGAATACAGTCGCTGGCTTCTTCTGCCTGTAGTGAAAACCGCATGCCGATATCCGCAGGCATAGGCAACATCAAGCCCCATGGAGATTGATGCTTTGAATGATTCATGGCTGTAGGGTCTCACAATACCCTGAGTCCCGAGTATTGAAATTCCACCTATTATCCCCAGTTGAGGATTCATTGTTGAAGCTGCTATTTTTTCGCCGTCAGGAACCTCGACTGTAACCCGCAGTATCCCGGTCTCCGGGAAAGAAGGGCGCAGCTTTTTTATGAGCTGTAATTCTTCGCTTATGGAGCAGAGTATCTGAGCGCGCGGAGATGGATTTATGGCCGCCTGACCTACTTCAACCGGTAATCCCGGCAGCGTGACCCGGCCAACCCCTGTGCCGCCGTCGAGTTCAACCGAAAGTGGCTCCTCTCCTGCCAGAAGTTCAACCTCGGTCGCTATTTCAGCCCCGTGTGTCGCGTCAGGATCATCGCCTCCGTCTTTAATAACTGCCGATCTTACTTTCGCTCCGTTACGAGATGAGCTTTTAAGCGGAACCTCTATTCTGCCTTTGCTGTTCTTCGTGGCTCCGGGGGGGAATGGAACACTTATGATATCCGGGATATCAAGGCCTGCCAGCATCCGCAACGCAGCTTTGGCCGCCGCCGCAACACAGCTTCCGGTGGTATATCCCTCTCTAAGATCGCTCAAAATTTTAAATCCTTCATTTGCCGCGGTCCAGCAGTCCGGCTCTGGTGAGCATTGATTTTCCGAATTTTTCACGCACTCTGTCCACGGCCTGATCAAGTTTATCAAGACGTCCTTCGTCTTTTTCCTCGAAAAGGGATAAATGAACCTGTTTCTTGCCGAAATTTGAAACTCCGATTCCAATGAGTCTTACCGGCCCGGTATTTCCCAGAACATCAAGTATTGCGCAACCGGTTTCATAAATTGTCATGGCGTGTGAAGTTGGGGTCTCAAGTGATCTGCTGCGGGTAATCTGTCTGAAGTCGGGGTATTTGATTTTTACAGTGACGGTTCGCCCTTTAACTTCATTTTTGCGCAGTTCTCCGGCAACTCGTTCAGACTGGATAAGCAGCCATTTTTTTAACTCCGCTATGCTGCTTATGTCTTCACCAAATGTGTTTTCAGCACTGGAGGATTTGATTGCACTTTCAGGTGTCACCCGTGAAGGATCGATGCCCAGAGCTTTGTTATAAAGAACAGGTCCGCGTTCGCCGATTTTGTTTTTCCAGAATTCACGGGAATAACGGAGAAGGTCCGCAGCCTTGTACACCGCCAGTGAATGGAAAAGGGGTACTGATTTTTTGCCGACCCCCGGAATTTTTTCTATAGGCAGTTCAGCCATAAAGCCTTCAACTTCATCTGGATGGATAAAGGAAAGTCCATCCGGTTTTTGCAGGTCAGAGGCTATTTTAGCCAGAAATTTTACAGGGGCTATTCCTACCGATGCCGTCAGACCTGTTTCCTTTTTGATCCTTTTTTTTATTGTGGCACCAAGTTTTTGCGGTGGACCGAAGAGTTTTTCCGTCCCGGTGATATCCAGATACGCTTCATCAATTGAGGCCTGCTCCACAACCGGAGAATAGTCTGAAAGAATCCCCATTATGATCTTGGACAGTTCTTTATAGCGGTCTCTTCTACCAGGTATAATAATAGCATGCGGACAAAGCTTCAAAGCCTGTCCTACCGGCATTGCGGAGTGTACCCCGTATTTACGGATTTCGTATGATGCCGCAGAAATGACCGAGCGGCTGCTTTCTCCGCCAACAGCCACTGGTTTGCCCCTCAGCTCGGGGTTATCCAGTTGCTCAACGGAAGCAAAAAAAGCATCCATATCAACATGCATTATAAATTGCTGCATAGCTGTTTCCGGCTAATCGGTATCATCCTTGGCCTTGAGGCAGGCTTCAACAAAATTTACCGCTGCAGACGGATTGCTGGCAAAGTGGAGATGAATATAACTTCCGATAGAATTATTGTTTATAATGTAGCCTTCACGTCTGGGTTCGGCATTTCTGGCATACACTTCGTAGGCTGTGCCACTGTCTTCGGGAACTGCATCCAGATTTGAATAATGAAACTCGTGTCCTCTGATCACTGTACCTTCCGGTCCGAGAGGAGTCTCCTGAGTGAGTTTTATCTCCCTGTAGCCAAGAGCCTGAAAGCGTTTCTGCATGTTTGATTTGAAGGGGAAGATTCCGCACATAGGGAAGAGCCTGTTGTTGGCTGAAATTGATTCCATCAGGTACATGAATCCACCGCATTCGGCATAAACCGGCTTTCCGGAGATTGAGAACTCATGAATTTCTTTTTTGAGTTTTGTATTCTGAGCCAGATCAAAGGCACTAAGTTCCGGGTATCCTCCACCAATGTAGAGTCCGTCCAGTCCTTCGGGAAGGTTGCGGTCATTTAAGGGCGAGAAAAATACTATTTCAGCTCCGGCCTTGCGTAATAGGCGCATATTTTCTTCATAGTAGAAAGAAAAGGCCTCATCTTTTGCAACGCCAATCCGGACTTTGGGAATCATCGGAACTTCATCAAAAAAAGGAGTTCTGGGAATATCCGGCATATATTCCAGCAGGGCTTCCAAATCTATGTTTTCTTCCACCCAGTCTGCGAGGTCACTGTATTTTTGTTCAAGATCTTCAAGGTGTTCCGGTGTAACCAGCCCCAGATGTCTGGAAGGAGTGGAAATCTCATCTCTGTTAGGAAGAATTCCAAGAAGTGGAACAGTGGTCAGGTCGATTGCTTCACGCAGGGTTCTGGCATGATTTTCACTGCCGACGCGGTTGAAGATAACACCTGCTACTGCGGTTTCTTCGTCAAAACCGCAATAACCAAGAACCAGTGCGGCTGCGGATCTGGCCATGGAGCGGGCATCAACCACTAAAATAACAGGCAGGCCGATTTCTTTTGAAAGGTGGGCGGTGGAGCCTGTTTCTTCTTTTGCGCTATACCCGTCATAAAGGCCCATTACCCCCTCGACCACGGCAACATCCGCATCCTGGGTGTAACGGTTGAAAATTTCGCACAGCGCCTTGGAGTCGAGCATCCAGCCATCCAGATTATGGCATATTCTGCCCGCCGATCTGGTGTGATGCCCGGGGTCAATAAAGTCAGGACCTGTTTTAAAAGGCTGTACTTTCAGTCCCCTGCGGGCAAGGGCTGTCATAATTCCCAGAGTTACGGAAGTTTTTCCGCATCCGCTGTGTGTTCCTGCGATAACAAAGCCTTTGAATGAGTTCATAAGGCTCTCTATAATGCTTTTTTGCTGTTCAGCCTAGTTTCTTTTTGTCCAGATAGTCGATAAATTTTTGCGCTTCCTTAAAATCTTTGCGGAGTTCAAGGGCTGTGTTCAGGGCTTCCCTTGTTTTCTGGTAGTTTTCATCATCAAAATAGGCTCTGGCGAGGTTGTAATAAAGATTTTCATCATCCTTACTGAGATCCAGGGCCTTGCTGTAATATTCAATGGCCTGAGCGGTCATTTTTGACTTGCGCAGATTTATTCCGAATTCATTAAAAAGATGTTTGTGCTCTTTATCAAAGGATGCGTTCATGGAAATCAGCCGGGCAAAGACATCGTTGGCCCGGTCAGTTTCTCCGCGTTCAAGCAGACATAAACCTATACCGAAGTTCCCCCGGACATTCTGAATGTCAATTTTGAGGGCGTTGCCGTATTCCATCTCGGCACTGAAGGTTTTTCCCTGATTACGGTAGCGGTCCGCACGGGCAAGGGTCTTGCTCAGTTCCTTCATTTTCGGCAGAACCTTCTGGTGATACATCTCAGGCTCTGGAGTATAATCTTTCAGAAGATCATCGCTGCTGATTTTAACAGGATCACCGGATGGAACATATTCATTGTTCAGCGGCCGAACTTCATAGGTGTCTTTATCCAACTGTTCAACAAAGTAGTACCCTATCTGGGCAACACGACGGGTCGTTGTGCCTGTTCCTACTTTTGCGATAGTCTGCTTTGAAAAAATACCGGTCAATTCAAGTGATTCTGATGATGTCATATTTTTAAACTCCACAAGATGTGCTCTTACACATTAGCTTTGTTTAACTGTTTTGAGAAGCTTATTTATAATTTGTGCAGTTATTTTTTACGGGCAACGGAAGCTATCCATTTAACCTGCCTGCATATTCCCATAAGAAGGTTGAATTCGTTTCTTTTAAGATCAATGCGGGAAAGAAACCTTCTGACAGGCAGCATCCAGTAGTCCGGATTGTCCTTCTTTAAAAAATCAATAGCCAGCAGAGTTTCCTGCAGATTGCCGGCAAGCACTTCCTGTTCTTCAAAAGTTGTTGCTCTTTCCGGTGGCGGTCCAGCCGGGGTAAAGGGTTTTTCAAGAGCGGACTTGAAACATTCATAAAGGATAATAAGGACCGCCTGTGAAAGATTCAAGGAACTGTTTTCCCTGCTGGTGGGAATGGTTATCAACCTTGAGCAGAGCTGGGTTTCATCGTTGGTAAGTCCGCGATCCTCCGGTCCGAAGACAAGTGCGACTTTTTCACCGGCTCTTAACTGCTCCACAATCATGGGGGCGGCTTTGTGCGGGGTCATCATCCCTTTACGCCAGCCTCCTGTTCTTGCTGTTGTGCCGTATATTCTGGCGTTTCCTGCAAGAGCTGATTCAAGGTCGTCATGCATTCCGGCTGTTTCAATAATTGTCCGTCCTTTAGCTGTCGCCAGTGGATAAGCTTTTTCCATATTCCATGAGCGAGGGTGTACAAGCTCAAGCTTCTGGCAGTCCATATTGGTCATGGCTCGTGCTGCTGAACCTACATTCTCAGGGAATTTGGTGTCAAACAATACGATACTTAAATTTTCAAGCATATAGTCTCCGAAATGAAATTTATTAACAGTCTGTGGACAGGGTCTTTATAAATTGATTGGCTGCAGTTGATTGTGGCCGCCGGGTACGGCAGAACCCTGTGTGAACGGATCATTAGTTGTTAAGGCTGATTATGTCCAGCAGGGTTGGCAGGGATGATTCAGCTTGAAAACAGGGGCGAGCGGCAATTTTGTATTAAATTTACTCTTTAACTAAACTTTTTTATTGAAAGAGAGTCTATTGTGGATTCTGTTCAATTTTGTCTTGTCTAATATTGAAATGGGGAGGCCTTTCGTGGATGAAAAAAGTATTAGTGAAAAACTTGCAGCGGCAGCTGCTGAGAAGGGCATTGATAAAGAGCAATTAGAACTGCTGCTGAAAGGCGGCTCCAGAATCCCTGAAGATTTTATGGATGTCGTCGAGAAGGCTTCCGAAGTTTTCAATACTGAATTCAGTCAGCACAGTGTTGATGAACAGGATTGAATCCGTCTGGATTTTGAGCAGTTGAAAAGCCCCTGTTCCATGAGCAGTTGGGACTCTTGCTGGAAAGGGGCTTTGGAGGGGCCTTGAAAGGCCGAACTGTGGTTTGAAATTTATTTTTTGGGGATAAGGCTACCATCTTCTCCAACTTCACCCACAAGGGTGAATTCAGGAAACAAAGATGGATCGAAGGTGTAGGAATAGTAGTTATCGAATTTGATTATGTATGTTTTCCATCCGTAATTTTTGCGCATTTTGCTTGCTTCCCTCAGAGCGTCTGACATTTTTATCTCCTTTTATATTTTTATTGCATCCGGCAGCTCTTCTTTCTCCCCGGCAGAACGAAGCTGAGACACTGCTTTTTTTGACGATGAAGCATGACCGAAAATTTTTGACGTTTTTTTCAAAAATTCAGACCTGTTTCGCGATGAAATGGAAAGACCTTGCTTCGGCATGGCTAACTCCTTTTGAAATTTGTTTTGTTGAAAATAGTATTAATGAAATTGAAAACCAGTTTCAACTAAAAAAGTAAAATATTTTAAAATTAATTAAAATATTAATTAAAACAGGTAGTTAACTTTTTGTGAGTAAGCAGTAAGCAATTAGAATTGCAGTTCAATTCCAATTGGGCAATGGTCAGAACCTAAAACATCAGATTCAATCCAGGCGTTTTTAATATTGTCTTTCAGCTCATCAGAGGCGAAGAAATAGTCAATGCGCCATCCTGCATTATTTTTTCTGGCGTTAAATCTGTAGGACCACCATGAATAGTTGCCACCCTCAGAGTTGAACATGCGGAAAGAATCAATGTAGCCGTGGTCAATAAGCTTATCCAGCCATTCCCGCTCAACAGGCAGAAAGCCCGAACGCTCTGCATTTGATTTTGGATTTTTCAAATCTATTTCAGTGTGTGCAGTATTAAAATCTCCACCAACTACAATCGGTTTTTTCTTTCGCAGCTCCTGAGCGTAGTCTAGAAAACTATCGTAGAATCCCATTTTATATTCCAGTCTTTCATCACTCATCTGACCATTGGGAAAGTAGATATTAAAAAGGTAGAACTGTTCATATTCAAGCATCACCACACGGCCTTCGCCCTGATATTTTTCATCAGGCAGTCCGAAGGAATGTGATAATGGTTTTTGTCTGAAAAAACATGCTGTGCCGGAATATCCCTTTTTAACTTTGGACCAGTTCCAGAGAGATTCATACCCTTCAGGCTCACGATGTTTATCAGGAATCTGGTCCGGGTGGGCTTTGGTTTCCTGCACCATAATTATGTCAGCGTCTGCTTCACCCATCCAGTCATAGAAATTCTTTTTAATTACAGCCCGGTATCCATTTACATTCCAAGAATATATTTTCATTTCAGATCCTTTTTAGAGTCATTGAAGGGAATATTTTTATTGTTAATATTTACGCATATAATTCTATCAAACTTAACTTATTGAGGAGCTATCCGGCAAGCCGGCATTGAATTTATTTAAAAGCTGCCCCGTACTTTTTACTGAAATATCATAAATTTACACCGCCAGCATATTAAAGCCATGAGCTGTACTGGTCGGTGTTGAGCAGCTTTTATGTAGAATATGTATCAGGGTATTGAACATGATTCAAATTTAGAGTCGCAGTTCCTGCGTAGAAAAGACGAAACCCCGAACCTTGCGGTACGGGGTTTCGTAAAAAAAATTATCTGCCATAAGCAGAAAGCCCTGATTGAAGCCTAGTCGTTGATTGCGCTGGTTGCTTTAATGAAAGCAAGAACGGCAATTGTAGAAGCAAGGCCAAGGAAAAACCAGAAAAAGCTCATAAGACTATCCTCCGTAAAATCTAATAACTCCTCAGAAACATTTTCATTATCAGAAAAGGTCCTCTTTGAACAGGGATAAAAATGGCTGAAAAAGCCTTGAAATATAGTGTTCCGGCTCTTTGTCGGGCTAGGCTATGGCATTTAGAATGGTTCCGGTTGAAGCTGTCGCAGCAGACTGCATTACCTGATTATCAGGAGCTATTTTATCAAAAAGTTCTCCAGCGGCCATTGATTCGATATCAGCGGTAATTCCGGGAGTTGTTTTTTCAGCTTCTTCAAGTGCCTGACCGATTCCTTTTTTGTAGGATTCAACATTGGTTCCATCTTCTTTTAGAACCTGTTCGATCATGCTTTTTATAGAATCGGAAACATCCTGACCATATTTCTCACTAACGGTGCTGAAGGTGCTTTGGAGTGTAGTGCCAAGGGACTGATTGGGATTGACAGCAAAGAAGTGTTCCTGAAGCCCGTTATCAAAATAGTCGTTCATAGTCTTATTGATATCGGAATTGAACTGATCCATGACTTTATCGCCAGCACTGAATCCGAAATTGCGGTCTATGAATTTTACTGATTGAAGCAGGGCGTTTCCGAGGCTTTTTTCCGTAACATTGTTGCCCGAGTGTTTGATGACAATCCCCATAAATGCGGTTGATGCGTCATCTCCGAATTCATTTTTAATGTAGTTGGCAGCATTTTCCAGAGAACTGGCAAGTGCGGAAGAATCCACGGTTTTATCCTGCGTGGATTCTTCCTGCACGGGACTGCCGGAGACTTTCGGCTTTAAAGCCTTGTCGGCGACTAAGGACGCAAATTCACTTTGCACGCTTTTGTCGGACGGGGCCGACAAACGGGGGCGCGTCGCTCTGACGCCTCCGCTTCGGCTCCCGTCCAAAAGCGAAGTCTGGCTTCCCTGCCGGACTTGTGCGCCGTATCTGCTATGTAAAGATGATCCGTCTATATTCATAACTGAAAACCGTCCTCTATGAATTCTATCGGAAGTCGCTTTATAAAAGTTTATAGTTCTGAACTAAATTTGTTTACGAATATTGACGCAGGGAACGCAGGGCTTTATCTTGCGCTGCATGAACTTCCCTAAACTGGATCAATTTATCACTAATCGTAAATTAGTTGTCAGAGCCGCTGTCGGCGCAGGCGTTGCCATTGTCCTGATTGCCGCAGTTCTTTTTGCATTCAATATGGTTTCAAAGAGGGCCGCGAGAGTTGCGGAGCAGAAGCGTGTTGAAGAACTGCGGGTTGTTAAGGAAAAAAATGATAAAGCGCGTGAAAAGGTAATGTTCAGCATGAAAAGGCTGATAGAAACCGGAAATGCCGAAACAGCTCTGACTGTAGCCAAAAAATATCCTGATCTTGTTAATGATGAGATGGAAGCTTTAATACACTTGGCGAAGGTTCAGGATTTAAAGTCCAAAATTGAAAGAACCTCGAGCTGGAGTTACGCTTCTCTGGCAAAATATTATAAGAAACTTGCCGAACTTGAGCCTGATAATGATAAGTACCGCAGCAATCTTGCCAAGTATGACCGTAGACTTCAAAAACGTCTGGAACGTAAGCTTTATGACCGGGTGCAGAATATTCCTGCAAAGAATTATAAAGCCAATATGAAAATTTATGAGGAACTTGTTGAACTGAACCCTGATGAAGCTCTCTATAAGACACGCTACAATATGTATAAGGAAAAATATGACCGTCTTATGAAGAAGCTCTCAAAATTCGGACCTGAGCCTGAAAAAACAAATCCTGACGGCTATTATCCTGAAGTTGAAAAGTATCTGAAAGAACATGCCACTTATCCTGAGACGCTTGTTATGGGAGGGTGTACCAATTGTTATTATACCAAAGACGGTTGGCTTGTAGGATGTAATTTTCAGGAGAAGGACGATTTCGGCATAACTATGAGTCAGTTTAAATGGTTCACAATTACCAACAGCACGGTAAGAAAAGTTGAACACAGTCAGGCTTATACAATAAATTAAGAGAATCCTGCCTTGGATATAAAAAAAGGACGCCTGAAATACGGGCGTCCTTTTTTATTGGTCATCGCTTTGATTTATTCGTCTTCAGGCATCCAGCTCTGGAGTGCGTCAATAATCTTACGGGCCTGAGCTGAGCTTGATATATTGAATTTGGATTTCGGGCGGTATTCTCCGTTAAATTTCTGGTAACGGCGTATGGTGTACATTTCTTTCCCGAAATCTCCGGTTTTCCGGTCAAGCTGCTGATAGCGGAACATTACGGTTGCCCATGCTCCTTTGGTGAGGACGACCTTGTCCAGTTCCTTAACAACGACTTCGCCGTTTTCTTCATAGTTGACTGTAAGTTCTTCAACTGTGGAACTCATTATCTCTCCTTATGATTTTATAATTCCAGCTTGCGCCTGACGGAAATGGTTAGGGTACAGGTTGCGGCCCGGTATATAAATCATACGGTGAGCCATAATCCCTTGAATAAAGGCTTAGTGCCGTAATAAAACCGGCTTGTCAAAAAGTGTTGCCTTCTGATCAGAAGTTAAAACGCGCTGTACCTGCATATAGCTCAGATGCTCTCCGTATAAAAAGAGTCTGATGGACCGTCAAGCAGCTGAAAAGAATCCGGGCGTATTCGTATTATGCCGCACTGCGGGCCGGAAAAAGTATTACTTATTTCCAGATTACTGTTTTTGAACTTCTTAAGGATAAGCTCTTTTTCCTGTTCCGATACGTCTATGTGAGATCCGGTAATAGTCAATGCTTTAATTGATTCCCGCTGGTTGGCAAGTTTACCGTCCCGGTCGTCAATCATTATCCCGACCCGGCTGTTCTGGCTTATATTCAGCCATTTACGGCTGTTCATGCTGCTTAGCATGTATATTTCATGCCCGTCATCGGAAGAGATGTAAGCCATCAGGGATGTATGTGGTGCATCAACTCCATACGTTGCCAGCACCAGAATATTATTATTTTTTATGAGGTCCAAGCACATGTTGAGCTTTGAGCGGTCATCCTGACTCATTTCAACCCCCGAGGTTAAACTATTAGGTATTTGTTGAAATCAACCGTGGTTATTTTTTTCAATTCGGACATTTCATCCTTGGTGTATTCGGCGAACATGAAAGCGAAAACAGGATGCTTATTGTAATCGATGCGCCTCAGAGCCAATGGCTTTTTGAAAAGAGATTTGAAGCTGTCATAATCAACGTCACGAATTTTTGTGAAGTCAACACTGCCGTCAATTTCACCTAGAATCATCGCATAGACTTTATTTTTATGCTCTTCGTAAATTTTATCCCAGTCAGGATGACTGCCGGACATAAAAGCTTCGTAATTATTGATGCCATAGGCATAATAAGCGAGGTCAGTTACACACCATCCGGCAAAGCGCATTGGGTTAACTTCTATAAAACCCAAGTTGCCATCTTTATCCACGCGTATTTCAGCATGCAGAGGAAAATTTTTAAGGCCGGAGCCTTTTCCGGCAGCTTTTAATGCTTCAATAAATTTTTCGCGGTATTTTTGGATAACATCGACTGAAGTATAGTAAACCCTGTCGCTTACATCCTCGCTCGAAGCAAAGATATGCCCTAAAATATTGAGTATAACCGGCTCGCCATCTTTATCGTAATAAGCATCAACGGCAAACTCTTCGCCTTCAATGCATTGCTCTATTATGAAGCGGTCAACTTCCAGCACTTTAGCCGGATACATTTTCTGAATTTTTTCAACATCATTTTGAACGGTTTGAACAGCTTTATGCCAGCCTTCGACACTTTCTATCATGTGTACACCAAGACTGAAAAAACCTACTGCCGGCTTTAAAACACAAGGCAGGGGCAGCTCTGAGGGATCAATCGTATCAAGATTTTCAAACAAAACTTCCTGAAAGAAAAAATCAGGATTTGCAGCAGAAAGCTTGCGCCTGAATTCGGCTTTGTCTTTGAAGAGTCTGATCGCTTTGGGAAGAGGGCTGAAATCAAGATGTTCGTCAATCCAGCTGATTGCATTTTCGGAATTGCTGTATACAGGCTGAGCAGGATTTTTTTTGTATTCGGCTACGAATTCAGCATCAGAGAGCAGGTTTATCCCTGCCTGAGACAGCGCTAATGCCGTATCATTTTTGAGAGTAGGATATTGGTTTTTTGATAATGACTCGGCAAGAATATCTGAAACATAAGGTTTTTCTAAAATGAACATATTTTTGATCCGTTAAATTAAAAAAGAGTTAAAATTCATTGAAACAAGAGCCAGCATAATCAATTTCAGAGTTGAATTCCAATAGCTGTAGCTGAAAAAGAATAACATTCCGTTGGAATACAATCTATTTTCAGCAATAACTGCTGGATTGATATAATGATAGATTAATACACTATTGAAGGGGAAAAAGGTTATCAAAAAATCTATACTAATCCTGTGTGGATTATGCTGGGCTAGAGTTGTAGTCGAGGTTAGCGGCAGGGGGAATATCGCTATTTGGCCAGTAAATGTTATAAAGCAAGAGTCGCAGAATCAATTTTTGATTGACGAAAATAAAATGAGTTGGAAAAATATTTCACGTTGGTCCTCCATTTTTAAAGGTTTGGGCCCTCATTCGTTACCCCGCATGTGTCGTACATGCGGGGTTTTATTAATGGACTTGAGTGTCTTCTATCTCTGTCACCGCAATGGTATATTTCAAAAATTTGGGGATGATATTAAAGATGTTAAAATACGGTAAGGCCATCCTCATTTTAGCCTTGACCACTCCTCAAAGCCTGATATACAAGCCGTAATCACCATAGGCCAGCGTAGCTCAGTTGGTAGAGCAACTGATTCGTAATCAGTAGGTCGTCAGTTCAATTCTGATCGCTGGCTCCAGATATTTTGAAGGCTTACATCTTAATTTGATGTAAGCCTTTTTTGTTGAGATTCTGTCATAATAAATCCAGCTCGCGAGTTTTATTCGCGGGCTGGATTTATTTAGTTTTGGGTGAATTCTATTCAATTAGGTCTACGGTTTTAAATAGGTCGCAGTTTGATTTTATAACTCAACAGCTTTTTTTAATCTGCTTAGGGCTTCTGCCACTATGCTGCGGGGGCAGGCCAGATTTATGCGTAGGAAGCCATTGCCTTCTTCGCCGAACCAGTGTCCGAAATCAAAAGCTACCTTTGCTTTTACTTCGCACAGTTCTGTCAGCACTTCCGGATCTGTTGAAAACTTTCTGGCATCAATCCAGCCAAGATAGGTTCCCTGAAGTGGACGCATCCGAAGATTTTCAGTTTCTTTCTCCAAATAATCAGCGGCGAACTGAATATTGCCTTCAATGTATTCTTTCACCTGTTCGTACCAGTCATCACTTTCAAGGTAGGCTCCTTTTACCATTTCCATAGCAAAAGCATTTGGTGATAGCAGATGCTGCTGATCCATAAATTTCTGGTAGCGCTCTCTCAATTCCTTATTTTTGATGATGATATTTGATATTTTTAAGCCAGCAAGATTGAAGGTCTTTGAAACAGCCGTGCAGGTGATTGTCTGTTGGGCTATTTCTTCGGATATATTCATAAACGGAGTGTGCTCGTTTCCAAAAAAGAGAAGATCCGAGTGAATTTCATCTGAAATAACCAGCACATTATGTTTTAAGCATATTTCCGCAACTTTCTCTAATTCTTCTCTAGTCCAGACTCTTCCTACAGGGTTATGGGGACTGCAAAGTATAAACATTTTTACATCGTTATCTATAATTTTACGCTCGAAGTCCTCTAAATCCATAGTGTAGTAAAGCGGCTCAGATTCTATCAGCGGAGATGTGATCAGCTTTCTATTGTTATTTCTTATGGCATTGCTGAATGGGTAATAAACAGGAGTCTGAATTATGATGGCATCATTTTCTTTGGTGAAAACTTCAAGGCAGAAGTTTACGGCTGTTACAACTCCGGGAGTATAGGTTATATCTTCCGCAGCAAGGGCAAAATTATGCTTTTCTTTGTGCCATCTTATGATCGCATCATAGTATTCATCATCAAAACCGGTGTAGCCGAAAATCCCGGACTCAACTACTTTTGACAGTCGTTTGTTTATGCCTTCTGATACTTTAAAATCCATGTCTGCAACCCATAAAGGCAGAAGGTCGGTATGACCGTTAAATCTGGCCTTATACATAGAAGGGTTCCATTTTTTAGATGAAGTATGTGTTCTGTCATGGATTTCATCAAAATTGTAATTCATTTTTTTGCCTCGATTAAATTAAGATTGTTTTATTGTCGGCTAGTATGCTGACAGAGAAAAATACGCTTAGTTAGATTTTATTTGCCCTTAAAAAGCTGCAAAATATTTTCACTGATCCTAATGTCATTTAGCACGAATGCTGGAATCTTTTTTGTGTAACACCTTTTTTTATTTGTATTTTTAAGATAATTTTAATTGCCTGAAACTTAAATTTTACTCTAAAGTTCTTAAAATTTCCAAACCACTATTCTACGGAAAAGAATATTTTTTAATGTTTTTAACAATTATGTATTTTAACTCTACATGATCCCGTAAAAACAGCTTTCCGGTACACATTTCAACAAAAAGACCATTTTTTTAGGTGAAATCCTATTTCAACTTTTTTGAAATTCCCCAACAACTCACTGTTTTATCATCTTTTTATTCAAAAACTCCATAGCTTGTATCTACTCCTATCCTTCCTTGGCTAGCTGGATAATCTATGACTATATCTACTTAAGTGCCTAAATATAAAAGATAAAATTAAAAAATACTTATTTTTTAAATCTCATTGTTCGGTCTTTATCTACATTTTTTGCTATCAACAAAATTTATTGACATCAACAAATTTTTAGAAGAAGGTTCTTTTTACCAAAGTTGTTAATTTAAAAACAAGGAACGAAAGTGAAGAAAGAAAATATTAACATTTTTGAAACTGTAAGCAGGTTAGCAGATAGCTTAACCCGAATAATGGGTAAAAATTGTGAAATTGTTGTTCATGATTTTTCAGATCTTAGTTCTTCTTTGGTTCACGTGTCAGGAAACATTACGCAGAGGCAGATCGGAGCACCGATCACGGACTTTATTTATAAAGCCTACAAGGATGAGGGTAATACTGTAGCTGATATCTGCGGCTATAAAACAATCTTCAACGGTAGGGTGATGAAGTCTTCAACCACTTTTCTCCGTAATTCATCAGGAGAAGTTGTCGGGTGTATGTGTATTAATCTGGACATGACTGATTTTTTAAATGCCAAGGCTCTGCTGGAAGAGTGGACTAACTTTTCTGACAAATCTGTTGAGCCTTCTGAAAAGTTTCCAGCTTCTTTTCAGGAAATGCTGGATTCAATGCTGGAAGAAGCCGTTGTGGAGATAGGAAAGCAACCCGGCAGTATGAATAAGGAAGAGCGCTTGGAATTTATAACCATGCTTAACCGTCGGGATCTGTTTGCTTTTAAAGGCGCGGTAAACGAAGTCGCCCGCCTCTTGGGTGTAACCAGATACACCATTTACAACGACCTCAAAGAAATAAAAGACACTAATGATCATTAAGATCTCTGAAATAAAAATATTCTCTGTTTTTTAGCATAGTTAATATTTCCTGATTGCGTATCCTGTATGCTTATTGTCTTTGGCGTGCGGCTGTCAGGTGACTGGTGACTGGTAAATCCGGTTTGGCGTGTTCGGTTTATATATCCGGCACTATTTTCGGCGCTTAGCGTCTCACGATGACTGCAACTAAGCAGTCGCAGAAAAAATAATCCGTTTTTCTGCGTTTGGTTTCTGTTCCTTGGAGGATGTATGAAACGTCTGTCGCACATTATTGTTTTGGCCCTGGCTGTTTTGATGTTGAGTGCAGGAAGTTCTTTTGCTTCCAGCTTCCCGACTAAAAACATGAAGATTATTGTTCCTTTTGCTCCCGGTGGTGCTGTGGACTTTACCTGTCGACTCATCGCAAAGGTTGCACCTAAATATCTTAACGGTAAAAAAGTTATTGTTCGTAATATGCCCGGCGGTGGCGCTGTAATCGGCCAGACCTTCGTTGCGAATGCCCGCCCCGATGGATATACCCTGCTGGGATATACTTCCTCAGTAGTCAACAACCCCATCACCAAAAAAACAACTTACACTTATAAATCCTTCCAGCCGGTTGTCATGTATTGTCTTGATCCCACTGTTCTGGTTGTTCCGGCTAACTCAAAATACAAGACTCTGAAACAGTTTCTGGATGCTGCAAAGGAAAAGTCCATTTCCGTTGCAACTCCGGGCTACTCTACCTCTCACCACATTGCCGCTCTCCTGATTCAGGGCAAAAGCGGAGCTAAATTTGACTACATTCACAATCAGAGTGCTGCCATGCAGTTGCAGGAACTTATGGGCGGACATGTGGACGCAAGTGTAATGTCTTCCGGTGAAGCCAAACCTCACATGGATGATGGAAGTATCCGTGTACTTGGTATCACTGCTGACCGTCCTAATCCTGCTTTTCCTAATGTTCCGACATTTGTTTCCGAAGGTGTGGATCTTACCTTCGGTACTTTCCGCGGACTTGCTGTTCCAGCCGGTACCCCGAAAGAAGTTATGGATACCCTTGCTGAAGCATTCAAAAAGATTGTTAAGGATCCTGAGTTTGTAAAAGGCATGGAACATGCCGGATATCCTATGACCTACCGTGGTCCTAAAGAGTTTTCGGATTTTGTTGCCAATGATGCTGTATTAATGAATCAGATCCTCCCAACTTTAAAGAAAAAATAAAATAAACCGGCGCCCCCATGCGGGGCGCCGGTAAAAAATCTGACTAAAAGGTTAATGCATGCTGTCAAGAAATATAGATACCTGGATTGCTGCTGCTTTTATGCTGCTTGGCATAGGCGTTTACAGCGTGGCCTCAGGCTATGATCCGATTCCTTCACGATTTCCTATTATTCTGTCTCTCTGTTCAATTGTTCTTTCGGTATTGCTTTTTGTAAATACTGTTAAAAACAATGAAAAACAGACATCCGAGACCTCTGAGCCTGCACAAGAATCAGTTCTGAGCAAATTTACCATGCCTGTAATTGTCGGCATAGCCATGTGTGCATATGCGGCAAGCCTTGAGTTTTGTGGTTTTATCGTACCCTCTGTCCTGCTCATGCTTTTTATAGCATGGATACTGGGATACAGACGTGCCGGAGTAATGTTGCTCACATCCCTTCTGGTTGTTTTGGCCGTCTACGGTATTTTTGATCAGCTCCTGGGAGTTCCCCTGCCTGAATCATCATTTTTCGCCTCCTAATTTTTGCGAGAATTCTTATGGAATATATACTGGCATCCTTTGTTCATCTGGCTGACCCGACAGTCTTTATGTTTTTAGTGGCAGGAGTCGCCGTCGGGCTTATTATCGGTTCCATTCCGGGACTTAACGACAGCATAACTCTGGCAGTCCTTATCCCCATTACCTTTTCAATGGACCCCAGTTACGCATTTCCGCTGCTCGTGGGCATCTATTGCGCGGCATGTTACGGAGGCTCAATTCCGGCTATACTTCTGCGTATACCGGGTACAGCGTCTTCAGTCATAACGGCAATGGACGGCCATGAAATGTCTAAGAAAGGGCAGGCCGGGCTTGCGCTTGGTATCTCCACAACCAGTTCTGTGTTCGGTGGAATTGTCAGCTCCCTTATCTTATTGTTTTTTGCACCTATTCTGGCGAGCTATGCCTTAAGGTTCGGACCTCCTGAATATTTTGCTCTAGCTCTCATGGGACTTTCAACCGTTGCGGGTATGTCAAAAGGAAAAGTAGTTAAAAGTCTGCTTGTCTGCATATTCGGTTTGTTAATAGCCACCGTCGGTATCAGTCCTTTGACCGGTTTTTCCAGATTCACTTTTGATTCTCCTAACTTATTTGATGGTATTCCCTTCATTCCTATGCTCATAGGTCTGTTCGGTGTTACCAGCGTGTTGGAGCTGGCTGAAAGTATCCATGCCCATAAAAGACGAGTTAATCGTGGTGAAAATGTTGAATTGCATATCCCCAAAGTCGGACGAATTCTTCCTTCAAAAGCCATGATGAAACGTTTGCTGCCCACATGGTGTACAAGCTCCGCTATTGGTAATATTGTTGGAATAATACCCGGAGCCGGAATGCTGATGGCTATTTATATGGCTTATGATCAGGCTTCCAGACGTTATAAGGGCAAGGAAAAGTTCGGTACCGGTGTTCCTGAAGGCGTTGCAGCTCCTGAAGCCGCCAATAATGCGGTTGTAGCCAGCTCAATGGTTCCTTTGTTATCGCTTGGAGTTCCGGGCAACTCAACTTCTGCGCTGTTTCTCGGTGCGCTTCTGATTCAGGGATTACGTCCCGGACCGGCCCTTTTTCACGACAGTCCTGACATTGCTTACCTGATTGTTGCTTCCTTTCTTGTGGCCAATATCATTATGGCTCCGATGGGCATCTTTCTTGGAAAAACTCTTTCCAGACTGATTTTCAAACTTCCCAGAGAAATTCTGGCAGCCATCATTTCTCTGCTTTGTCTGACTGGTTCTTATGCCATAGGTAATAATGTTTTTGATGTCTGGGTTGCCATTGCCTTTGGCGTTGTGGGGTATGTCTTCAATAAATGTGGACTTCCGCATTCTCCGCTCATTTTGGCAGTTGTTCTGGGAAGTATGATGGAGCGCGGCCTGTTCCAGAGTCTGACACTTTCTCATGGTTCGGTAATGATCTTTATCACCCGTCCAATCAGCCTTGTCCTGCTGCTTGGTGCAGCCCTTTTTATCCTTACTCCGTTTATCAAGGCATGGTTCAAACGGAATAAAAGTACCGGGCTGCCAAGTACGGATATGGCCTGATATCGCTCTTAAAGTTATTAATTGTTTTGTTTTTATAATGAGCTGTAGTAGTTAGAAAAATGTGATCGTCAGTACCGGACTTTATGGCTCCGGTTGATTGAAAACATTAAGGAGAATATTCGTTATGAGTAATTCGGAAAAAACAAATGATGATCTGCATCCGGCATGTGCTCTCTGTCCTTTTGACTGGAGCGAAAGATACTGCCGTAAGAAAGGGGGAAAAGCCCCTAAGAACTGTCCAAGCATCCGTTACCGCGAGCTTGCTAAACTTTCGCTTGAAGAATTTAAAAAAGATCCGCAAGTTCTGGAGTTTGCAAAACAGGCTTCCCTTCAGGAAACGTCAGGCTACGCAGGCCGTGATAAGGGCTATGCCCATCTGAGACCTGCCAAACCGCGTATTCAGGAGATTGTAGAATTTGCCAGACGTATGAAATACAAGCGCGTCGCACTGGCTTTCTGCATTGGATTGCGCAAAGAGGCAGCCATAGTGCATCAGATATTTGAAACAAATGATCTTGATGTTATTTCTATTGCCTGCAAGGTCAGCAGAACTTCAAAATGTGAACTTGGGCTGACCCAGGCTGACCAGATAGACACAACTGTTGAAGATGAAACCATGTGCAACCCTGTGCTTCAGGCTATGATCGCCAATGAGAATGAGGTTGATATGTGTGTTCTGCTCGGTCTTTGTGTCGGTCACGATTCTTTATTTATCAAGCATGCAGAAGCTCCGGTTACAGTTCTGGCTGTCAAAGACAGGCTGCTGGGCCATGCTCCGTTAGCTGCCATAAATCAGTACGATGCATATTACAGGAATCTTAAATTTCCTATTCCTGAGGATGAATAAAAGATATGTGATCAGCTTTTAAAGTTTTGCTACTGCTGCATCGCATCTGCAAATATTAAATCTCCAGACTTAAAAATCTGGGGATTTTTTATTTAACAGCTTTGAAACATTTGTTCTGTAAAAATAATCAGTTAAATCCTTAGTTAATTGTCCGCTTCTTATTTTACCGCTGGGAGAATTTATATTTATTGCCCAGCTGGTTTATTACCCCAAAAAAAGTTGTCAGATACAGATTTGTTAAATTGTAGTAATTGATTGGATTTCGGGTAAGCTTAAAATTCGCTTATTTGCCAATAATGGTATTTGTGCTTGACTAGGGATCTTCTGTAGGGCAAAAATTGCCCTACAGAAATTGTCCTACAATTTTTGTCTAACAATTTTTGATTTAATTCTCTCAATTTTCTTTCATATCTTTTAATCAATATGGATTCTGGTGTTGATATGGATTCTCAAGATAAAATTATCCCCATCCGTCACTATGGCCGCTGGATCAGTGGAGTTATTCTGCTGCTGATTCTGGGGTTTATTATTAAAGCTTTTATTGTGGGGCAGATCGACTGGCCGGTAGTAGGGAAGTTTCTTTTCTCTCCGGCTCTTATCAGAGGGCTTGGCAATACTTTGCTGATTACGGTCCTCTCGATGATTGTAGGCTTGCTGCTCGGGGTTATCTTTGCGGTTATGCGACTTTCCAAAAATCCTGTAGCCAGAATTTTTTCAGGGGCCTATATCTGGCTTTTCCGCGGGACTCCCGTTTACCTGCAATTGCTCATCTGGTTTAATCTTGCCTTGATTTTTCCCACAGTCAGCCTCGGTTTTGTTGATTACCGCATGGTCGATGTCATGACTCCTTTTGTCGCTGCTCTTCTGGGGCTTGGGCTTAATGAAGGAGCTTACATGACTGAGATTGTCCGCAGTGGAATTCTGTCTGTCGATAAAGGTCAGACTGAGGCTGCAACTTCACTTGGAATGTCCAGACTGCTGGCTATGCGCCGGATTATATTGCCTCAGGCCATGCGCGTGATTGTTCCGCCTGTGGGTAACGAATTTATCGGGCTTTTAAAAACATCATCCATGGCCAGTGCAATTGCTTTCACGGAAATTCTGCATCAGGCCCAGCTCATATATTTTGTCAACGCTAAAGTTATGGAGCTGTTGATAGTCGCTACCGGCTGGTACCTGATAGTTGTTACAATACTAAGCCTTGTTCAGGTCTTTATCGAAAGGCGTTTTGAAAGAGGGCATAATTTTGATCGGCGCCGTAGTATCTGGGAAATATTTAAATCCATTATTATTGATAGAAGACAACAGGCTGGAGTTTAGTGATGTCTGATAATAATTTTATGCTCAGGGCCTGCAATATCCACAAATCCTTTGGTGAGAATGAAATTTTAAAAGGTATAAATCTGAATGTCCGCAAAGGTGAAGTGCTTTGTCTGCTTGGACCTTCAGGTTCAGGGAAAAGTACTTTTTTGCGCTGCATCAATCAGTTGGAAAAAATTGATTCAGGGCGAATTTACGTTGGAGACGATCTGGTCGGTGTGGTTGAACGCAACGGCAGACTTTATGAAATGAATGATAAAGAGATCTGCTCCATGCGTATTAAGATAGGAATGGTTTTTCAGAGCTTCAATCTGTTCCCGCACATGACAGTTCTGGAAAATATCATTGAAGGTCCGGTCATGGTTAAGAAGGAAGATCCACGCAGAATGAAAGAGGTTGCTTATGATCTTCTTGAAAGGGTTGGTTTGAGAGACTGGGCTGACAGGTTTCCCAAACAGCTTTCCGGCGGGCAGCAGCAGCGGGTGGCTATAGCCAGATCATTGGCAATGGAACCGGATTTAATGCTCTTTGATGAACCAACCAGTGCTCTTGACCCGGAACTTGTCGGTGAAGTTTTGAATGTAATGCGTGATCTGGCTGAGAGCGGCATGACTATGGTTGTTGTTACTCATGAGATGGAGTTTGCCAGAAACGTGGCTAATAAAGTTGTTTTTATGGATGAAGGCTGTGTGGTGGAGGAAGGAACCCCTGAAGAAGTTTTCAACAATACCAGAAATGAAAGAACCAGAGCTTTTCTGGGGTCAATTTAGCTGGTTAAGTCACAACGCAAGTTGGTTTATATATAATGATGGCAATATGGCAGTTTTATATGCGTGAGCTGATTCAGAGCCCTGATGATAATTTGTATGCAGTGCTCATGTGACTGTTCGATATTGTGTTAATTTTTAACTATATTGAAAAAATGTTTTGAGGAGAGTTTTTGTGTTTAAAAAAATATATTCTTTTGCCGTGTTCTTTGCGCTTCTGGTTTCTTTTGCAGGATCAGCATTTGCAACAGAAAGTCATGACATGCTTCCCGATAATATAAAATCCTCCGGCAAAATAATCGTCGGTATTAATGGTATATTTCCACCCATGGAATTCAAGAAATCCGGCTCGGATAAGCTTATCGGTTTTGATATCGATCTTATTAATGCTCTTGGAAAAGAACTTGGTGTTCAAATTGTTCTTGATGATCAGAAGTTCGACCAGCTCATTAATTCAATCAATACTAATCGTGTTGACCTCGTAATCTCGGGTCTTTCTGACTCTGCCGTGCGGAGAAAAACTCTCGATTTTATTGATTATTTTAAAACAGGAACTCAATGTTTCACTACCAAAAAATTTGCTCAGGACGTTCCTGATATGCAGTCTTTAAGTGGTAAGACTCTGGCTGTATCCGCAGCTACTGACTATCTGACTACCATGCAGAAATGGAGCAAGAACAACCTGGAATCCAAAGGAAAACCCGGAATCAAGATCATGGCTGTTGATTCCGCTGCAACCGCACGCATGCAGATGTTGCAGGGCCGTGCTCAGGCTTCAGCTCTAAGTCCAGAAGCTTTGGGCTGGGCTAATATGCAGCAGGGTAACTCATTTGTTCCGGTTGGTCCTGTTTTGGACCCTAATCCTTACGGTATATGCTTCAGCAAGAAGAATACACAGTTAAGAGATGCTGTGTATGCAGCTTTGAAGGTTCTTTTTGAAAACGGAACATACAGTAAGATCATAACTGAATGGCATGCCGAAGCAGGTGCTTTAGCTCAGCCTACGATTAATTCTGAAGGTCTGGAATAGATATCAGCAAGTTAACAAAAGCAGGTCTGCCAGCTAGAGCCGGCCTGCTTTTGTTAATTTTTTGCCTACATAGAAAACTATATGCAGCATGAATTTAAATTAGGGATTCTGACTCTTGGCAGAGCTCCCCGTACTGATGTTGAACCGACTTTCCGCAGTATTCTGGGACAGAATGTAGAATTTATTCAGCGCGGGGGACTCGACGGTCTTTCTGAAAGCGAGATAGCTGGGCTTCATCCTGAAGATGGTCAGCAGGGTATTGAAACTTGTGTGCTTGAAAATTCTGTTCCTGTAAGCGTTTATATATCCAGACAGAAGCTGCTGGAACGTCTGATTAAAGCTGCTTTGGAATTGAGAAAAAAGTGCAGTATTTTTTTTCTCCTTTGTTCAGGGCGATTTCCGGAACTCAAAGAGGCTGTTCCGGAGATAATTGAGCCGGCCGTAAATCTCCGTTCAGTAGTGGCTGAGAGGTGCAGGAACTCGCATCTATGCATTATAGGTCCTGAAAGTGATATGCCTGAAGCAAAGATACAGTGGCAGCCATACGCTACCAGCATTTATACTGCCGCAGCTTCACCGTACGAAGGGTTGGATGCTTTGACCGTTGCAGTTGCTCAGGCAAAGAAAATGGGGGCCGAATATCTCCTTCTGGATGATATGGGTTTTACTGAGAAGCACAGCAGCTATGTTCAAAAAATATCAGGATTACCAACCATTAACGCTACAGTCTCTACAGCTGAAATGCTTAGAGACATAATTGAAAAAGCGTCATAAATCCTAAGAGTTGGATCTAGATAATCGCAGCCGTCAGGTTGATTTATAAAGGTATATTAAATAGATATGTTTAAAAGAGTCCTTGCAGAAAATAATTCCGGAAATCTTAATGTTATTCATGCGTCCAGTCTGGCGCGTGTCAGGGATCGTGGCGTTCCTAGAAAAGGCGCTCAGCAGAGAGAGCTTGATATTATCGAGGACGGTGCTGTTGCTGTCCGGGGTGGAAGGATAATAGCTGTAGGTTCAACTGAATATATTTCTGAAATGTATGATGATGCTCCTGTTTTTGATGCCAGTGGTAAAACAGTTCTTCCCGGTCTTGTAGAATGTCATTCGCATCCTGTTTTTGCAGGAAACAGGCACTGGGAATATGTTCGCCGCATTGAGGGGGCTTCCGGGAGTGAGATAAGAGCCGAAGGCGGTGGAATCTGGTCAACAATTATCAACACCCGCAAAGCCTCAGATGAAGAGCTTGTCAGCAATATTTTGAAAGGGTTTAGGCAGATTTTTGCTGGAGGAGTAACAACTCTTGAAGTTAAATCCGGTTACGGCCTTGATAAAGATGGTGAGCTTCGTTTGCTCAGGTTATTAAAAGAAGCGGCCGGACAGACTGAAATGGATATAGTTTTTACCTTTCTCGGTGCGCATATAGCTCCTCAGGACGGACAGACTGCTGCTGATTTTATAGCCTGCGTTAAAAATGAAATGTTGCCTGCCGTTTTGGAGCAGGGTATTGCTTCGGTACAGGATTTGTCCTGTGAAATTGGAGACTTTACTCCAGAGCAGGCTATAGAGCTGATTGAACGTTCACATGAGCTTGGGCTGCCGGTCAGAGTTCATGCGGATGCTTCTTCCAATTCTTTGGGATGGAGGACCGCTGTTGAGGGCAAAGCCCTTTCAGCCGACCATCTGACATATACTCCTGATTCTGAAATAGAATCTGTAGGCAGCACTGATACTGTTGCGGTTCTGCTTCCTGTCGCCGAACAGTTTTATCTGGATGAGCGTAAAGCAAATGGAAGGCTTTTCATTGAAAATGAAGTGCCTGTTGCTGTTGCTACTGATTACTGCTCGTCTTTTCAGGCTACATCATTGCCGCTGACCATTGCTGAGGCCTGTTCATGGTTTCGTTTTACTCCGGCCGAGGCCGTGGTAGGGGCAACTCTTAATGCCGCTTATGCTATTGGAAAGCATGAGGATCGCGGGTCTATTGATGTGGGAAAAAGAGGGGATTTAACTATATTTGATTGTGAACATCCCAACCAGCTCGGTACTGCCATCGGTGCGCCTCTGGTTGAGTCCGTTGTTATAGAGGGAAGAGTTTTTCAGTCAGAGAAATAATTTTTCAGAGATACAGATGACGAAAAATTTTGCAGAATATGATCAGACCAGCAGTGTAGATAAGATAGCTTCAACTCTGCGCAAGGCTATTTTTGAGGGCTATTTCTTACCCGGTGAACAATTGAAAGGGGTTGCCTTATCCCGTTCTCTGGGAGTCTCCCGCGGATCAGTCAGAGAGGCTCTGCGAATTTTAGCGACTGAGGGGCTGGTGGAACACCTGCCGAACAAGGGCGCCTCTGTTCGTAAGTTAAGCCTTGAAGAAATAGACGATATTTTTCTCACACGTCATATACTTGAAATTCAGGCCGTGCACAGTATTCCCATTGCTTCTGAAGAAGCAGTTCAAGCTATGATAGAAAGTACCAGAGCCTATGAAGGCGTAGCCAACATCGATGATCAGGTGACAATTGCCGCCGCACACATAACTTTTCATAAGGCCTTTGTCGGGCTAACAGGGAGTATGAAGCTTGCCTGCCTTGAAGAGAGCCTTATGCAGGATCTTCAGGTCATAATCGCCTGTATTGAAAATGATCGTGATGATTTACAGAAGGAAATAGCCAACCATAAAGCTCTCACCCAGATGGTTCTTGATGGAGACATTGGCTCGGCTGAAAAATGGGTTGATGAATATATCCCTATCGGAAAAGAATTTGTAATTGAACATATCCTTGCAGAGAAAAAGAATCCGCGGCTGGGTCGCTGAGTGGCTTAGTCATAGTCTGATTTTGTATTAACTTTCCATATTCAAATAAAAAGGCCGGATCATAAGATATGATCCGGCTTTATTAATTGGAAGTCTAAAGCTGGTGAAGGATTTAGAACGTTCCGGTGAGTTTATAAATTCCGAATTCATGGTGTCCGAGACTTTCAGCTTTGGTCTGTTCACCGTTACAGACTTTGACCATAAGTTCGAACAGTTCTTCTCCGATTTCAGGAAGCGTTGCTCCTTCAGAGATGATCCGACCGGCATTAACATCAATGTTGTCAGGCATGTTTTCAAAAGTTTCTGGATTTCCGGTGATTTTGATAACCGGAGCAATAGGGCTTCCTGTAGGAGTTCCGCGTCCGGTGGAGAAGACGACAACCTGTGCGCCTCCGGCAACCATTCCGGTTATGGAATCGATATCCTGACCGGGGGTATCCATAAAGAACATGCCATGCTTGTCTTCAGGAACAATTTCAGCGTAATCAAGAGCACCTTTGAAAGGGCTTGTTCCGGCTTTATACATGCAGCCCAGTGATTTTTCCTCAATTGTTGAAAGTCCGCCTACTTTGTTTCCGGGAGTGGGCTGTCCGCTGCGCAGATCTTCACCCATCATGATGGCACGGTCTTCAACGTTTTTAACCTGACTCAGGAATTTTTCACGCTGGTCATCTTCTTCAAAGCGGGCAGCGATGAGGTGCTCGGCTCCGATAACTTCAGTTGTTTCGCTGAGTATTGCACTTCCGCCGAGAGCTATAAGTTTGTCTGCGGTGTAGCCAATGGAAGGGTTGGAAGCCAGACCGCTGGTCGGGTCGGAACCACCGCATTCCATAGCCAGAACAAGCTCGCTCATATCGAATTCAACTTTTTCCTGCTTGGAAAGATCTCTGGCCATAGGGGCAGCAAGTTCTACACCTTTGGCGATTGTTTTAGATGTTCCGCCGCACTCCTGAATTACAACATATTCGGCAGATTTTCCGGTTGCAGCAATTTCATCGGCAACGGATTTGGCCTGAACACCGTCACAGCCGAGACCGACAACCAGAACCGCTCCAACATTAGGGTTCAGTCCGAAACCGGTGATTGTTTTCTGAGTGAGCGAAAGGTCTGATCCGATCTGGCAGCAGCCATGCTGGTTCGGGATAGAAATAGCGCCGGGAACCATTGCGGCTATTTTTTGTGCGGTATCAGCGGCACAGACAGAGGAGGGAATGATCAGCAGATGGTTGCGAACTCCGTATTTACCGTCAGCTCTTTTATATCCTGTAATTTTCATTGTTGGCTCCTTTAATTATTTTTTATCACCGCGTCCGCGGGTGCTTTCAATGTTATGGACATGCACATGGTCGCCGGTATGAATGTCTTCGAGAGCATCGCCTATAATTTCTCCGTACTTGTAGCAGAGCCCGCCCTTGGGAATTTCAGCAATGGCTATTTTATGGAATACGGGGATATCCGCATTGGCTGTGATTTCAATTGAATCAACAGTTATTTTCTCACCTTTTTTAATAGGGCGCAGACAGGTAACGAGGTTGTCCTTGTCATTGATATGCAGAACTGCATTCATGTTTTTTCTCCTTAACTGGAAGTTTAAAGGTCTTACTGTATGTGAAGGTTAAGCCGCTGCAACGGCTCTTTTTCCGCGTTCAACTTTATCAAGCCATGTAACAAGCAGAGGGCATAGTATGGCGGTAACAATAACTGCGGCGGCAACCTGAACTGTTGCAATGCTTGCAGCAGCCATTATGGACGGGTCAACTGCGGCAATTGCGGCCGGTGTTGCGGCTGAGTTTCCTGCACTTGTGCCGACTGCGGCTCCGACCTGCGGATTTTTGGAACGGATGAGCTTCATGGCGAAGTATCCGGCAAAACCGGTGATGGCGGTGTTGGCGATGCCGAGGATGATACCGGGAGCACCTGCGGTGACCAGCTGGTTGAGGTTAAGTGCTGCGCCAAGAGGGAAAGCAAAGAAGGGAATAGTGATATCAACAGCCGGAGCGAGCCAGTCGCGCAGCTGGGTATCAAGGTTACCGACAATACAGCCGATTACGATGGGCAGAACAGCCCCGAGGAGCATGATAAGGGGGATATTTGCCAGCCCGGTCATACCGAAGGCCAGCATGGTGAAAAAAGGACCATCGTTAAGTGAGAGTACGGAAAGTGCTCCAACGTCGCTTGCGTCTCCGAACTCTCCTGCCAGAGCTGCAAAAAGACCGCTGTTGGAGTTGGTGAGTGATGCGACTACAGCCAGAGGAATGATTCCGAAAATTCCGGAAGCTCCGAAAAATTTGTTTACCAGAACTCCGAGAATCGCTCCGATGATGACTTTTGAAGCTGTGAGGGCAAGTCCTTTTGCCAGTGGAGTTCCTACCTGTCTCACATTAATCTGTGCTCCAGTGCAGAACATAAAGAGGGCGAGGATGGGCATTGCGCCTTCTTTCCACAGATTGGTTGTAAAACTTCCAAGGTTCAGGAACCCCGGACAGAAAGTATTAACAAGAACCCCTGCCAGAAGCGGTACAATCATCAGACCGCCGGGGATTTTTTTCACGCTAGCCAGAATTTGCATTACAGATCCTCCAATAAGTGTTTTGAGGTCCGTAAACAAAAAGCGTGCCGAAAGTATAAAGCCCTTTTTATGGCTGTTTAGAGCGTCTATTTAAACTTGTGTTTCAAAATAAAACAGGAATCTGTTTCAATTTAAGACAAATGTTTAATTTTGAAACCGGGAAGTCTCTTTCAAACGCCTCCACAGAGTTGAGCGGCTGATCTTTAAAATAGAGCAGGTTTCCTGAACATTTTCTCCGGTCTGATTGAAAACTTTTCTGATATAAGCCTCCTCCATGCTCCGCAGATCAGGCAGAGAGGTCACATCTGGAATTTCTCCACTGTGCTTTTCGGTCTCAGGTTCTTCATCTATTGCCCAGAAAATATTACCTAAAATAACACTGCGTTCCATAAGGCCTTCTATCTCCCGGACATTGCCCCGGTATGGTTTTGAAATGAGTATTTTTTTTATCTCCGGGGTTATTTCAGGAATTTTTTTGGAATATTTTCTGGCATATTTAGCAAGAAAATGTTCGGCAAGGAGCATAATCGTTTCAGGTCCCAGTCTGCGCAGTGAGGGAATGTTAAGGGTTAGAACATTGATTCTGAAAAGCAGATCTCTCCTGAATTTATCCTCTTCGACCATCTTTGCGAGGGGCCTGTTGGTGGCGCAGAGTATGCGCACATCAACAGGAATTATTTTATCCCCGCCGATACGCATTATCTGATGCTCCTGCAGAACTCTTAAGAGTCTGCCTTGGAATTCAAGCGGGATTTCACCTATCTCATCCAGAAAGACGGTTCCTTTGTGGGCAAGTTCAAATATTCCAGCACGCCCTTTGCTTTTTGCTCCGGTGAAGGCTCCGCTTTCATGGCCGAAGAGTTCCGCTTCCATGAGCGATGGTGGGATAGCTGCGCAGTTGATGGCGACGAACGGACCGTTTCTGCGTGGGCTGGCATTGTGAAGGCTCTGGCAGAACAGCTCTTTGCCTACTCCTGATTCACCGGTAATAAGCATTGGAGTGTCATAAAGAGCATATTCTTCTGCTTTCGCGATGCAGGCTTCCATGAGCGGAGACTTCTGGATTATGTCATTGAAGGTGTATTTGGCGGAAAATCCGTGCTCAGCAAGTTCACGCCTTATTTTCTGCTCAACATTCTGAACTTCGGCAACATTTTGAAAAGTTGCAACCGCTCCTACCACTTCATCATTTATGAGCACCGGAGCCCTGTTTACCACAAGTTTTTTCCCGCCTATGTCGAGGACCTCACCTATACTCGGTTCAGATTCTTCAAGAGCGAGAGGAAGCTGGCATCTCGGGGCGGCCTCTTTGAGCAGGTGACCTATGGCCTGATCTTTGCGGATACCAAAGATATCTTCGGCCGTATGATTGAAGATTGAAACTTTTTCAGTTTCATCTATGGCAATGATCCCTTCGTGAACATAGTCGGTAACCGTTAAAATAAGCTGCGCCCTCTGCTGTCTGTTTCTTATTGAGTTGTGCAGCTTAACCGCTTCCTGAATGCTGCGCAGGATTGATTCTTTCTGTGATGAGATGGCTATGCCGGTATGTCCCAGAGCTTCTGATATGGCTTTGACGTTGGAATCACCGATAAAAGTTGAAATACCGCTGTTTTTATATCGTTTTATGGCCGAGGCGATATCTTCTTCCCTTTCAAGCTCAATTTTAACGATTTTCATGGGCAGAAGATTTCTTAAAATATCAAAACCGTAGATAACGTTGTCATGTCCGATGACCCCTATTGTTTGCTGATGATTGATCTGTTCAAGTATGGGGGTCAGAGTCTCAACAATATCATAGGCACTTACCGGAATTTCAATTGACGGAATTTCCAGCTCGTTTTCAATTTTTTTATAAGTCCAGCCTCGGGAAACAATTACTGAAGCTCCAAGCTTTTCGCCTTCTATGGCTTTTTTCAACCCCTGCTGCATTGTCCCCAGCTCAACGGCTACATTATCATATTTATGTTCTTCAATTATTTCGACCGTTTTGTCGTAGACTTCCTTAAGAGGTGCTATGACCAGTATATCTTTCATCTTTAATCCGTTTTTTTATTTTATGGTGCTGAGTTTTGTGAGCTTTAAATATTCGTAGCTGAGATTGTTCAAAGTTAGCATAAAATTATGCATATATCCTGCCGTTTTTTGAGTGGATAAAGAACTCTGCTATAATAGCAGTTTTTATATTTCTTCTCTTATCCTTTCCAGAAACAACTCTGCGGCCGGTGAAAATACCTGATGCTTCTTCCAGATCAGATCAACGTGTGAATTAAGTTCCGGTTTAAGGGGCCTGAAGCATAGCTCCGAGTTGCATTCGGTATTTATTATCTTATCCAGACATAAAGCATATCCCAGTCCCGCCTCTACCAGCAGGGATGCGTTAAAGAGCAGATTGTAGGTGGCAACTATATTTAGTTTTTCAGGATCTTTTTTAAGCCAGCTTGAAAGTTGTCCGCCCTGTACAGCCTGTCGCGAGTATATAAGCGGTAGTTCCCATATTTCTTTTGGGGATATGGCTTCCTTTGTGGCCAGATAGCAGTCTTTCCTCATCAGTACTCCCCAGCGATCAACAGCAGGCAGGCGCATATAATCGTATCTGGAGACATCTGCCGGTTCAATAACCAGCCCGAAATCAGCTCCCTCCCGGTCCAGCTGCTCTGTTACATCATCTGCATTTCCACTGAACAGGTTGAAATGTATGTCAGGGTATTCGGCAGCTATATTTTTGATGGTCCGTGCAACGGTCCTGAAAGAGTGGGTTTCTCCTCCGGCTATATAAATTGTTCCGCTGATGTTTTTTTCTGATTGCGACAGTTCTTCACTTGTTTTTTTTACCAGATCAAGAATCTGTCTGGCCCGTTTGCGAAACAGGGTTCCTTCGGCAGTCAGAGTCATTTCCCGGCTGCCTCTTTTAAAAAGTTTTGTTCCCAGTTCCTCTTCAAGTTCTTTTATCTGACGCGAAAGTGCCGGTTGGGATATATGCAGCAGTTCAGCTGCACCGGATATACTGCGGGACCTTGAAATGGCTAAAAATGATTCCAGCACGTTAAGTTTCATAGTTAAGATCCTGACTTAAAAAGTTAAAAAATATGTTATGCATTTTTTGCATAGCAACCTATTAAATATAGGTCTTTTACATAGCGATTTCCAGTTCCTATAAGGGGATTGTGGAGATTTTTTATACGGCTGACACGGTTGAATCAGTTTTAAAACAAGCCGATGTGCCGGTTGTTTAAAAAAATTTATGTCTGATAATTTTTAGTATGATTAAGGAAAATTTAATGGATCTTGAAGGACTTATTGAACTTTTTAATTCAGGCGAACCGGTTAAAGGGGGTTCTGAACTGCATGAACTGTTGTTGCATTCCAGCAATGAAGCAATGCGTATAACCGCTGAAATAAATGGATCTTACCATACTCCTGAGGAAATTAATAAGCTCATGTCAGAGCTTACCGGAAAAGAGGTTGATAAGAGTTTTACCTTGTTCCCTCCGTTTTATACTGATTTCGGCAAAAATATAACTATAGGCAAAAATGTATTTATAAATGCCTGCTGCAACTTTCAGGATCAGGGCGGAGTAACCATAAAAGATGGAGCTTTGATAGGGCATAGCGTTGTTCTGGCAACAATCAATCATGGCTTTGCTCCTGAAAAAAGAAGTTGGAATTATCCTTCCCCAATAGTTATCGGCAAAAACGTATGGATCGGCTCCAGAGCTGTGATCCTGCCGGGAGTCACTATCGGGGATAACGCTATTGTGGCGGCGGGAGCCGTTGTTTCCAAGGATGTGGAGCCGGGAACAATCGTCGGCGGAGTTCCTGCAAGGTTCATTAAAACTATAGATGAAGCTGAACGGGACAGTTTGGCTGAATAAATTATAAAAAAGGAGATCTTAGATGAATGTTTTTAAAAAATTAAGTGTGTTCATGCTGGCCGGATTAGCGTCTATGGTCTGCACTCCGGCGATGGCGCAGGATTTATCGCATGGTGCGGATAATTTTTACAAAAGTGATCAGCTGAATGTAAAAAAAGTATCCTTCAACAACCAGTACAAGATGAAGGTTGTCGGCAACCTCTATACTCCGAAAAAAATGGATAAGTCCGAAAAATATCCTGCAATTATTGTCGGACATCCCATGGGAGCTGTAAAGGAACAGAGTGCGAATCTCTACGCTCAGAAAATGGCTGAACGTGGATTCGTGACCATGTCCATTGATTTATCATTCTGGGGTGAAAGCGAAGGCCAGCCCCGCAATGCTGTTCTGCCTGATGTCTATTCCGAAGATTTCAGCGCGGCAGTTGATTACCTTGGAACACGTTCTTTTGTAGATAGAGAGCGTATCGGTGTTCTGGGAATATGCGGTAGCGGATGCTTTGTTATAAGTGCGGCTAAAATTGATCCCCGCATGAAAGCAATTGCAACCGTAAGTATGTATAATATGGGTGACGCAAACCGTCATGCCCTGAATAAATCACTCTCGCTTGAGCAGAGAAAAAAGATTATCGCTGAAGCTGCGCAACAGCGTTATGTTGAATTTGAAGGTGGTAAAACTGAATACACCAGTGGAACCGTTCATGAACTGACTGCGGAGACCCATCCCATCCAGCGTGAGTTTTATGACTTTTACCGGACCCCGAGGGGTGAAGTCACCCCGGAAGGATCTTCGCCTGAGCTTACAACTCATCCGACCCTTTCAAGCAATGTTAAGTTTATGAACTTCTATCCTTTTAATGACATTGAAACCATTTCACCGCGTCCGATGCTCTTCATTACTGGAGACAAAGCTCATTCAATTGAGTTCAGTCAGGATGCTTATAAGCGTGCTGCGGAACCCAAGGAACTTTATATTGTCCCCGGCGCAGGACATGTGGATTTGTATGACAGGACCGAGCTTATTCCGTGGGATAAGCTGACAAGCTTTTTTACCAAAGCTTTGAAATAAATAATTCCTGTAATATCATTCTCCGGTTCGGTTCTGGATAATCCCGAAACCTGAGAGCGTAGATAAATGAAGCCCCCTCTTTCCGCTAAGACGGAAAGAGGGGGCCTTTTAGCAGCCAAAGTGCTGCAACTGAAGTGTGCCGACTTTTATGTGCAGATCAGTTCTTATTTGCCGTAGTAGGCAACTTCAAACAGTTTGCGCATTTCAGCATTATCAATTGTGCGGGGGTTGGTTCCGGTGCAAGGGTCCTGAACTGCTCCCTCTGTCATTCTGTCCAGATTTTCAGTGAACAGTGATTCTGCTACTCCGAATTCTTTCAGTGTTGCGGGGATGTCGAGGCTTTTGTTGAGCTCTTCGATATATGCAACCAGAGCAGAAGTTTTTTCTTCGGCAGTTGTTCCGGCAAGGCCGAGACGATCGGCAATTTCAGCAAATCTGTCTGCTGCTTCCGGTGCGTTGTAGCTTATTACATGCGGCAGATAGATTGCGTTGGCACATCCGTGAGGAACACTCAGGATACGTCCGCTTTTGTGGGCCATGCTGTGGACAATTCCCAGAATAGCATTGGAGAAAGACATACCAGCAAGATTCTGGGCAATGTGCATTTTGCAGCCAGCCTCTTTTTCTCCTGCATAGGAGGAACGCAGATACTTGTCGATCATTTCAATCGCTTTTATTGCCAGCGCATCGGTGAATTCGTTGGCAACATTTGAAACGTAAGCTTCAATAGCGTGAGTCATAGCATCCATACCGGTATGGGCTACAAGCTGAGGGGTGAGGCTTGCGCTCAGGTCTGTATCAACAATCGCTACGTCCGGGGTAAGGTTGTAGTCGGCAATGGGGTACTTGATTCCGCTTTCGCGATCGGAAATAACAGAGAATGAAGTAACCTCGGTGCCGGTTCCGCTTGTTGTGGAGATTGCAACAAAGTGAGCTTTTTTTCTGAGTTCCGGCAGAGAAAACGGAACAGCAGCCTGTTCAAAAGTGAAATCAGGATATTCATAAAAGAGCCACATTGCTTTTGCTGCATCAATGGGGGAACCGCCGCCGATACCTACAATAAGGTCCGGTCCGAATTCCAGCATCTGCTTGGCTCCGGCCTGTGCGGTCTGGATAGTGGGGTCGCTTTCAACACCTTCAATAAGCTGGGTTTCAAATCCTGCAGCTTCAAGGTGGCCCATGATGCGATCAAGTCCGCCATTCTTTTTTATTGAACCGCAACCAATAACAACAGTTGCTTTTTTACCGGTAAGGTTAGCCAGTTCGGAGATTGCTCCGGGGCCGAAATGAGTTTTTCTAGGTACAATGAAACTTGCCATTTTTGGACTCCTTTGTCGAAGTGGTTATTGTCAGAAAATACAAATTATGTACTGCTCTTGTCAGAGTCTCCACAAAGTGCAGTTTGTTTTAACATTTGGTTGAGAAATTAATCTGTCCTATTTACTCTTTAGTGACACAGTGAATATCCATAAACACTGTCCGAGTTCGGGATTGACACTAACGATTTTGAGGAATATTTGAATACACAATATTACAAGCGTATTGCCTGATAATATAAACTTAGCATTAATTTTGTATTTTTGAGCATTCCAGCAGAGGGGTAAATATGGATGGTTCAACACTTTGTGTTCTTGCTGATATTGTGGCCAGACACAGCCCTGAGAAGAATTTAAACCATACGGCCATCAAAGGACTCAGCTGTATCAGGATAGACAATCCGGACGAGCATCTGCCGGAAGTCTATAATCCGTGTATCTGCCTGGTGGTGCAGGGAGCAAAAGCCATTACATACGGGCAGGAGGTTTATCCCTGCGGAACCGGTGATTATATGACCATCCCCGTGACCATGCCTATTATCGGAATGGTCAAGAAGGCTTCGCCTGAGAATCCTTACCTCTGCTTACAGATGGATATTGACCTGACGATGGCCGGAGAAATTTTCCTCGGGGGGCATGTTCCCCAGTCCGGTTCAAAGCTGGAGGCCAAATCTCTTTTTGTCGCAACCATGGATGATGCTCTGGCCGACCCGCTGGTAAGGCTGGCCAAGCTTTTAGACTCTCCCGAAGACTCGGGCTTTCTGGCTCCTCTTTATATCCGTGAAATCTGCTACCGCCTTTTGAAATCCGAGCATGGCAGGCACATAGCGCATCTGGCTATGCATGAGGGCAGTTTGCAGAGAATAGGTATGGTTATTTCACATATTAACCAGAATTTCAGGGATTCTATACGAATAGGTGATCTGGCTGAAATTGCGGAGATGAGCGTTTCAGGACTGCACCAGTGGTTTAAAAAAATCACAACATTGACCCCCATCCAGTTTCAAAAACAGCTTCGGCTGATTGAAGCCAGAAGGCTTATGATGGCTGAAAGCAAAAGTGCAGCAGAAGCCGCATATTTTGTCGGTTACGAAAGTCCTTCACAATTCAGCCGGGAGTATTCGCGGATGTTCGGTATCTCTCCGGGACGCGACATCGAGAAATATTATAAAGCGGAAAACTCTGCGTAAACTGTCGGGACTGTGATTGCAAAGAAAGTGATATTCTATTTTTATCTTTTAACATGCTGATATCTAAAGCTGTTTTAGCCTGCGCTTGGCAGATATCCCAACTTGCGTATCTAATTTAAAAAAGAGTTATATAATAGCAGAGAAAGTTTTAGTTTTCTTAATTTGACGATTTCGAATCAGCTTCTCTAATTGGAGTAATAAACTCTATCAAGGAGATGCTATGAAAAAATCATTTGCTCTGGTGGCAGGTTTTCTACTGCTGCTTTCAGGCTCGGCATGCGCCGGGTCAGCCCATGATCATGGAAGGCCGGAATTTAACGGTCCTCCTCCGGAAGCTTATACAGTTTGTGAGGGAAAAAATGCCGGGGATAAAGTGCAGCTTAAAACTCTGCGCGGCGATACCATGTCCGGTGTATGTGAAGATGATAACGGCAGACTGGTTATGAGACCTGATGATATGAAAGAAAGACGGGGAACTCCTCCGCCTGAAGGCAGTAATTATTAAGGATATTTTACATGCTCCTTCCGCTTTATGCTGGAGGAGCTTTTATTTTGGATTTCCCGAAATTTTTGTAAACAATTGCAGCGTCTGCATTTTTTCGGGGGCGGGAATGGAAGGGGGCCCATCCCCGCGTACTTATAAAAAGTTCCCCGGAGGTTTAGATGAAGGTAAAATTTTATTCGGCACAATCATATCCGAATGGGGATAATCATGTGCCGATGGAGGGGTGTATGCCTGTTTTATTGATATATCAGGGTTCCGCTTTCACCGGTCATTGCTTCCGGGGCTTTGTCCAGCGAGGCGATGACCGCTTTGCGTCCTTCGCCGCTCTTAACAAATTCCAGTGCGGCCTGAACTTTAGGCAGCATTGATCCGGGAGCGAAATGGCCCTCTTTTATATATTGTTCAGCTTCTTCCACAGACATCTTATCCAGATTTTTCTGCTCTGGGGTTCCGAAGTTTATTGCGATGCGGTCAACCGCAGTGAGAATAAATAGGTAGTCCGCTTTTACCACTTCAGCCAGTTTGGCGGAGGCGAAGTCTTTATCTATAACTGCTGAAACCCCTTTGTATTCATTATGCTCTCCTTTAATAACCGGAATTCCGCCGCCACCGCATGCGATTACAATGAATTCGTTGTCGAGCATATTGACTATGGATTCCCTTTCGAGAATGTCGACAGGTTTAGGAGAAGCGACCGTTCTTCTGTAACCACGTCCTGAATCTTCAACCATTGTCAGCAAAGGATCTGCCGCCATCATTTCAGTGGCTTCTTCTTTGGTATAAAATCCGCCGATTGGTTTTGATGGATTTTTAAAAGCAGGATCATTCTCATCTACAACTACCTGCGTAATTATGGACGCCGCATTCCAGGGCATGTTCTGGTCCCGTAATTCTTTGTGGATGGCATTTTGCAAGTGGAATCCTATGTATCCCTGACTCATGGCCGTGCATTCCGGCATTTCCAGCGGAACAACTTTTTCGTTGCTCTTTGAAGCATCTTCAAAAGCCAGATTGATCATTCCAACCTGAGGACCGTTGCCATGGCTGACAATTATTTCATTACCCTGAGTGATAAGTTCCACCAGAGCTTTGGATGAGAATCTCAGTTTTTCCTTCTGCTCTTCAGGTGTTTTGCCTAACGCATTTCCTCCCAAAGCAATAACTATTCTGGGTTCCTGAGTTTTTTTGTTCATATAAATACCTGTTATTTTCTTTTCAGGCCCGGAAAAACCGGACCTGAAAAGAAAGTAATGTTGCAGCTGTCTGCAATTACGATTGAATTTTGTTGCCTTGCTTTTTGGTCAGACGGTAGAGGTGAATACCGAAGAGTGTTGTAAGCCCTGTTCCTATGACAAGTGTGCCGTGGTAAAGCGGATCGAATCCTTTACCAGTGAAGAACAGCAGCAGGCAGCACATTGCAATGAATGCAAAGCCCATGAAGGCGGCGATATACAGTCCCAATCTACCGCCCGGAACTTTATAAGGACGGGGGGTGTCAGGATCTGATATTCTGAGTTTTACCGCAGCAGGGAACAACCACAGGTAAGGCAGGAAGAAGACAAGGAAACTGAACGAAAGGATAGTCCAGAATGCGTCATTGGCACTTTCACCGAGAGAGAAGTTAAGGACAATGAGCACAGTGGATATCACACCCATAAGAACATACGAGTAGTCCGGGGTGTCATATTTAGGATGTCTGTGTCCGAGTATCTTGGTATATTTAGTAAATTCAGCTTCATCGAGAACTTCAACTCCGCCGAGAGTCCATGAGATCATATTGGAAACAAGAGTAAGCAGAGTTGCTGCGATAACAATACTGAAGGCAACTTCCTGTCCTGATCCGAATACGCTGCAAAGTTCTTTGATGGCGTAGAAGAATCCGTCCAGAGGGTTGAGTTTATCAGCGGGAATAGCAACCAGAACTCCGAATGTTCCCACAATGTACAGCCCGGCAATTAAAATACCTGCGAGGATAGTCATCTTGGGTATGTTTTTTCCGGGTTCTTTTATCTGCGAAGCAATGGAACTGATAAGCTCGAATCCCAGCAGGTTGTAGACGATTGCGGAACTGTAGGCCACGGTGTCATAATTGAAGCTGATGGCGAAAGACGACAGTGAAAAATCATTCGCAACACCTTTGGTCGAGGCGTAAATAACACCGAGTACACCGAAGACGATGAGTACGGCGACCTTGATAACAGCGGCTATATTTGTCATGGTCACGCTCAGGTCGGCTCCGCGGATGCCAATGTAAACAATAACCCAGCACATGGCTGTTGTGATTGCCGCTGAAGGCCATGTGCCGAGATTCGGTGCAAAGGCAAGCGAAAACCATGTGGTGAAGGCGATGAAAACCGCCGGCATCCAGAAGGCTACGTTTACCCAGTAATACCATGCAACAAGGGTTGCCTGAAATTCTCCGAAGGCGCGTTTTACCCAGAGATAGATTCCGCCGTCTTCGGGATAGGCTGCTCCAAGCTCTGCGTTGATAAGTCCGTAGGGGACGAAAAATAAAACAGCTGTCAGCAGCCAGACGGTAATTGATGAAACGCCCATTACTGCCGGAGTAACAAAAGTATCCAGCACCACAATACCGCATACGGTAAAGGATACCATTTTAAAGAGGCTAACTTTTTTTTCTTCCATTTCTTAATATCCCTTGCCAGACAACAGTGCTTATGTGCGATATCCTTGCCCGGATCGTTGTCACTGTAGTCTGGTCTTGGCTATGTCGCCGGCTCCGTTCATCACAACGGAGCCGGTGACGACTTTCTCTAGCCGAGAGGCTGCTGCTGTGTAATGCAGTGAATATTACCCCCGCCAAGGATAATTTCCCGGGCGTAGATGCCGATTATTTTTCTGTCAGGAAAAACTTTTTGCAGTGTTTCCACAGCGGCCTTGTCGTGAACTTCATCATTGAAGAAGGGGATTATCACCGCTTCGTTTGCAATGTAGAAGTTGGCGTAAGAAGCTGCCTGACGGTCTCCCTCAACACGCGGAAGAGTTCCGTCCACAGAATCGACTCCCTTGCTTTCTTCCTCTGTAATCAGAACTTCATCAGGAATATGGAGTTTATGGATTTCAAGCTTGCGGCCTTTGGCATCTGTTTCGCCTTCAAGATACTCCAGAGCTGCTTTTGACAAAGGGTACTGGGGATCATTCTCATCATCCGTCCATGCCAGAACCAGAACTCCCGGAGCGCAGAAATGAACAATGTTATCCACATGCTCATTGGTCTCGTCCTGATAAATACCATTGGGAAGCCAGAGGACTTTTTCCACTCCGAGATATTCTTTGAGAGTGTTTTCTATTTCACCTTTGGTCAGATCAGGATTGCGGCTTTCATGCAGCAGGCAGGCTTCGGTTACAATTGCTGTTCCGTCACCGTCGGTATGAATTGAGCCGCCTTCGAGAGTGAATGATTCAAGACTGTAGTAATCCTTGTTTTCCATTTCGCAGACTTTAACCGCAATCTTGTCATCTTTGTCCCAAGGGAAATAAAGACCGTCCACCAGTCCGCCCCAGGCATTGAAACGCCAGTCTATGCCGCGAACGTCACCTTTATCGTTCACTACAAAAGTAGGGCCGACATCACGCATCCACGAATCATCAGAAGACATTTCAACGACCCTGACCTTGGAGCTTAAAACCTCTTTAGCAGCCATGTACTGGCGTTCAGACACGCACATGGTTACCGGTTCAAACTCGGCAATAGCTTCAGCAACGTCAACAAAGGCTTTCTGGGCCGGCTTTGCTCCATTGCGCCAGTTGTCAGTGCGTTCAGGCCAGATCATCCAGCAGCCGGCATGCGGTTCGAATTCTCCGGGCATGCGATAGCCGTCAGATTTCGGTGTGCTTTTAATTTTCTTAGACATATAACATCTCCGGTTAGATATTTTTAAGAAAATCTTTGATCTTTGTTTCGTGCTCTTTTTTTACTTCCTCAGTGGGTTCTTTGCTGAATTTGTGAGTGAAGTAGACAAGAATAGCCATTTGAGCTGTCAAACGGTTTTCAGCTTCATCGAATGCTACAGACTGGGGGCCTTCCAGTGCTTCGCGGGTTACTTCTTCCTTGTCGTTTGCCGGCAGGCAGTGCAGCAGCAGAGCTCCCGGTTTGGCTTTGCTCATCAGTTCTTCGGTTATAACGTAGTCAGGCATGAAAGCGGCAAGCCTTTCTTTCTTTTCGTCCAGCTGGGTTACCCAGTAAAAGCTGTCTCCATAGACAACATCGCATTCACTTATTTTTTCAACATCATCTGTAATTTCGTAGGAAGCTCCGGATTCTTTGCAGAATTCGTCAGCCATATCGAGCCATTCCTGCTGCATCTGATATTTTTTGGGGCCAATCTGTTTGAAGTTCATGCCGTATTTGGTGCAGGTGAGCAGCAGTGAGCGGCAGACATCAGTGGCATCGCCCATGAAAGCCAGTGTCAGATCAGATAATTTACGACCATCGGTAATATGTTCTTTGATGGTAAACAGATCAGCGAGCATCTGAGTCGGATGGAAGCGGGTATCAAGTCCGTTTATTACAGGAACTGTGGACATTCTGCACAGAGCGTCAATTGTGTCCGGGGAATTGGTGCGGGCCATTACAATATCGCACATGCGGGAAAGAACTCTGGCGGTATCGTCAATGGATTCTTTGCCGCTGCCGAGATGGATGTCTTTAGGCGAGAGGAACAGGCCGTGTCCGCCAAGAAGAGTTGCTGCTACTTCAAATGATATTCTAGTACGGGTTGAGCCTGCTTCAAAGATCATGGCTACTGATTTATCTTTGAACAGATGGGGAATTGCATTATCTTTGCGTGCTTCTTTAAGCATGCTCATAAGCTCCATCATGTTATCCATTTCTTCTGTGGTGAAGTCTTTCATGGAGACCATGTGGCGCAGATCTTTTTTCTCTAAGTCAGTGGCACTTGAAGAAGGTATTTTCATAATAAAATACTCCTTTTTTTCTTTGTTCAATTGCAATAATAGTTACTATTCATGACTGCATTGTTCAGACTGTGCACCGTCCTGTAAATGCCGTCGGCCTCAGCCTACCTGTCAGCAGGTGCGGCTGCTGTCTATGTACAACCTTTCAAGAGGAGCCGCTTTACTGCGGTTCCTTGTAAGAAAGGAAACAATAATGATCAAAGTAAGGTTCACCAGTGGTGGCACCAGTGTATAGAATTCCCATGGTTCGGGAAGGATGGAGTGCTGGGTCAGACAACCGATAAGATTGACGGCCATACCACCAAACATACCGGAGACAACTCCGTATGTGTTTACCCAGCCGGCCTTGAGGGCCAATACAAACGGGAAGAAAAGAACCCCGAACTGAAGAGTGAAAGCAAAAATTGTCAGATCATAAATCATGCTGCTTGAGAGGCCGACACCAATCGCCAGAAGGCCGACAAGCACTACAAAGAATTTGGTAGCCCGGACCATTTTTTCATCGTCATCAGCCAGCTATTCTTTCTCACCTGTTTTGAGCGGCTTGTAGATATCGTTTGAAAAAAGAACGGCTGTTGCAAAGAGTGAAGAACTGGCACTGGAAAGAACTGCTGCAATCAGTGAAGCTATGAAAATGCCCATACCAACAGGGCCGAGCAGGGTTTTCGCCATATAAGGTATAAGCAGTTCGCTGTCGCCGGAAAACAGGGTGGGGTCCAGCACATTTTTGGAAACTAGAGCTATACCTGTTAGAGCCAGAAGTATGGGTATGAAACCGACAGTCCAGTATAGTCCGCCCGCAATTATCATTCCCCGGTGCGCGGTTTTGGAATCCTTTGCCATGAAAGCCCTCTGGGCAATATCGGGACTGGGTATATTTCCCAGAGACATACCTACCCACATGGCCAGATAGCTTATCCAGCTTGTAATCTTGTTGTCTCTCGGGAGTATGTTCCAGTAATTTTCCGGTGCGGCGTTTAAAACTGAATGAATGCCTCCTGCGGCGTTTATTCCAACATACAGAATGGCGGCAAGACCTATGAAAATTATGATCATCTGGATTGCATCGGTCCATACAACGGCAACCAGACCTCCCATATAGGTAAACAGGACAACTATCATGGTTGCACTTATGAATGCGAAGTTGAAGTTCAGACCGAACATTACATTCAGGATTTTACCTATCGCGAGGAGCTGAACAGCTGTCCAGATGACATAGGTGGGAATCATGAAAGCTGAAGCCAGGTAACCGGTATTTTTACCGAACCTGCGGTTGTATAATTCCCCGACAGATTTAATTTTCAGGCCACGAAGCAGCTTTACGAAAAAGATGCCCACAAGAAAAAGTGAAAGCCCCGCGGCAAAGGGGTCTTCAACAACCCCGAATATCCCTGATTTATATGATGCCCCTGTTGCACCGATAATTACTCCTCCACCCCAGAATGTTGCGAAAAGAGTGCCGACAATCAGCCATAAAGGAGCCCCTGCACCGGCAATCAGATAATCATCTGAGTTCTCGATCCGTCTGGAAGCGAGTTTTCCAATTGCAATTACTCCAAGTAAGAATATTGCGATAATGAGAAGTGGAATAAAATTGTCGGGTTGCATCAGTATACGCCTGCCATGAAGGTTGCAGTAAGCTGTTTTGTTTCCTTTTTGTCACATCTTTATGACCAGTAATTACTATCCATATGTCAGTATGTCAATAATATGTTTACCGATTATGTATAGCTTGTGTCCGAATCGGTCATAACTTCTGCCAATAATGTATCTATAGTGTCAAATCTTGACATATATGTTTGCTGCTATTATGCCTCTTACATATATTTTAGACAAGATTGTCGCCTAATTTAAAGGTGAGGAGAATAAATTGGCTGAAAAAATAAGATCTTATGACAAGATAGATTATAAAATCATTAATGAGCTTGCCAAGGATGCCAGAATGCCGGCAGCAAAAATTGCTGCAAATACAGGCGTCAATGAGAGGACCGTTCGCAGGCGGATAAATAATCTTGTCGATTCCGGGGCCATTCGGATAACCACGATTGTTTCGCCGGATATGTTCGGATACCTTTCCATTGCGGATATAAATCTTAAAGTTGATCCGGAGGTCTACGACAGTTTTGTTGAAGACTGTAAAAAGAACCCCAATGTCTGTTATATTGCTTCAGGCTGGGGAAAATCAAACCTTGCGATTGAAACCAGATTTTTGAGCAATGAAGAAATGTATGATTTTATACAGAAAACACTTCCCCAGATTGAAGGGGTAGAGGTGGTAAACTTTTTTATCATTCCCAAAATAATTTATAACATTGATGAGTGGCTGCCTGTGGAAAGTGATTTTAAAGATTGATCCAAAATTTTTTAAGCAGGCGGAATTTTTAGCGCTGCTGTGGATATGCTGAATGTTTGTTAAAGAGCCTGTACAAAATTTTGTGCAGGCTTTTTAAGTTTCAGTTCAATTGTTAAATTTTTATTCTCCTGAAACTTCTATTCCCTTGAAGCTGTTATTCCATAGAAGCATAGAAGTTTTGGATGTGGTCCAGAAAAATTCTTATTCTTTGCGGGAGCTGGCTGGAACCCGTGACAATGTGAACATCGTGTTCGAATCCTCCACTCCATTCAGGAAGAACTTTTACCAGCTTGCCCGCCTCTTCGTACGGTCTGGCTTCTTCTCCACGGATAAGCGTCATCCCATGACCGGCGAGAGCAAAATCACGGCACATCGGAACAGAGCTGAAAGTATAACTAGGCTGGATATCGATTGTTATCTGGCGTTCATCATTATGCATGAACCATCTTTTACCGAAGCGTTCGAGCACGATACAGGGCAGATTGTGGAGATCTTCGGGTTTTTCCGGGACCGGGTAACGCTCAAAAAGCTGCGGAGCCGCATAAAGAAATGGTTTTATGGTCATAAGTTTCCGGGCAATGAGGGGCGGAGCAATAGACGGACCAATCAGGAAAGCCACATCATAGGGATCAGTACGCAGATCAACTGGCTGCTCAACAGAAGTCATATCAATCCTTATCTCCGGCCATTTGGAAGCAAATTCAATCAAGGCATTTTTCATATTACGGTCGTATAAGTCCCGAAACATGCAGACTCTGATTAATCCTGAATGATCACGCATATTGGCAACCACCGAGTCGTATGTTTTTTGAGCTTCACCGAGAATGAATTCACAGTGCTCAAGCAGAAAGGTGCCATTGTCTGTCAGTTCAACATTTCGTGTGTCCCGATAAAAGAGAAGGGCGCCCATTTTTTTCTCAAGCTGTTTTATACGTCTTGAGAGCGTAGAGGCCCCTATTCCTAGTGTTTCAGCAGCCTTACTAAAACTTTTTTGTCTGGCTACTTCCACAAGTAATGGTATGTCATTTAAAAATTCTTGGATCATTATGCTCATATATGGAAAAGAGTTTTTTATTTAATATGTTTATTTTAGCTGTGGGCATGATAAGAGAAGGTATAGGTTAAATCAATAAGGAAGATTTGAATCAGCATTCATTCATCTGCCAAAGGAGGAAGACATGACAATGCAATCCATACTTGATGATACACAAAAGTTTCTGGATATGCTCGGCTTAAAAGAAGAGCCATTTGGAGCTTATTACAGTGACACCAAGCCTGACAATGCTTTCGGCCCTAAAAAAGGTGTTCCAATTTCACGTGAACTGGAAGACAAGGGCGAAATAGACATGCATGAGGTCATGAAGACTTTTTCATGTATTATGGGCAATATCTGGCTGGCCAGAAAAAAGCATAGAGCTGCTTTTGTTTCGGCAGAAGAATACGGTTGTATAGGCGGTGTCTATTACTGTTCCATGATGAAGCCTCATCTCAGATTTGTAGAGCATTATGTTTCCACCGGCTTTGAGGGAACGCCCCTGCATGGTGAAAGATATATGCCCAGTCCTGAGGCAATGAATAAATTTATGCTCAAGGTTAACCCGCGTAAAGCTCCCGGAAAGTATTGTATCTTCAAGCCGCTTTCCCAGTTTGAAAATGGCGAAGAACCTGAATTTGTAATTTTCTTTGCAAGGCCGGAAAGTCTGTGCGGATTGTTTATTCAGACCGTTTTCACTACCGGAGACATTGACTGTGTGGCAACTCCTTTTGGAGCAGGATGCACGAATATTCTTGGATGGCCTCTTTACTATAAAGAAAAAGGACAGGAAAAGGCCGTCATGGGCGGTCTGGACCCCTCCGCCAGAAAATTTATGAAGACTGATGAAATGACTTTTACAGTTCCCTTAAGTCTTTATGAAAAAATGCTGGCAGCCCTGCCGGAATCAATGTTCAACTACGAAACCGACTGGCAGAGTGTGCGCAAAAAAGTTGAGCGCAGTGCAAAGGCCTGGGGTGAAGTTGAATAAATTGGAAATTCTTTGAAATTTATAAATATAATTTAAAATAAAAAACGGTCTCTTGGGAATCAAGGGACCGTTTTTTATTTCAATTGCATTTTGCTGCGGCTCCAATTATTCCGTAATTCAACAAATTAGGATTCGACAACTTAAAAGCTTTGCAAAAGGTTTTAGCTTTTTGATTTTATTAATAGTAATAAACTAAGAAGAATATGCATCCTATGTGAAACTTGACTAATATATGTTGTGAAAGCTAATTTTAAAATTAATCTATATAAGGGCATCTGTCCGACCTTTAACCTGCAAATAAATTCCCTTTTATGAAAGTAGTTTACGCCAAAAAATACTTGCTACCATCCAGTGCTGCAAATGTCCTTCAATCAATTTCTATGTGTTCAGCTTTTGCTCAGGCAGGTGCAGAAATTGTTTTTTTTCCAGGTCTTAAAGGTATTACCATTGAGGAAGGACTCAATTCATATGGGCTCACAAAGATAGATGGGATGAATCCCGTTAGTATAACAGGATTCCATAAGGGGCTTTACGGACTCGGATTTCGTCTGGGAATACTTTCAAAATGGTTTTTTACAAGGAATTCATTTTTTTATGCCCGCGATATAAAAGAGGCATTTATGATTGCCAAGCTTAAAAGATTAGGGTTGGTCAATCACCCTTTCTTTTATGAAATGCACGAAGTTCTTTCAATTCAAAATAGAGGAATGAAAACTGGGCGTGAAAAAAAGTTCAGGGAGCTTGAAAAGCAGGTGCTTGAAGCAATAGATGGCCTGATTGTAATAAATCAGAGCCTTGAAGAGCAGGTGCGCAGTGAATATGGTTATGCTGGGCCAATCCTTTGTGAACCAATGGGTTATAATCCTGATATTTTTTATCCCAGACCGGATGTTGATTTGGATGGTCCTGTAACTATTAGCTATGTTGGCAGTTTGTATGAGGGAAAGGGTGTCCATAATCTTGTTGAGGCTTTCAGATTTTTAGGGCCGGAGTTTCGTCTGCTGATAATCGGTGGTACTCCTGCTAAAGAATTAGAAGAACTCAAAAGAAGGGCAGCAATTATTTCTAACGATGGTAGAATCAGTTTTCTTGGTCAGCTCCCGCAAAAACAACTACCTGAATTCCTTGAACAGTCTCAGCTAGTTGTTATACCTCAGAAATCAACATTAGAATTTTTCTCACCAATAAAGCTTTATGAAACCATTGGGATGGCTTTGCCTTTGGTGGTAACTCCACTGCCTATTTTCAAAAATTGTTTAAAAGATTGTGAAAATGCTGTTTTTGCAGAATCCTCGTCCCCTGAAGATCTGGCTGCAGCCATAAAAAAATGTGTCTATACACCTAATCTTGCGCATAAGATTCAGGAGGCCAATCGTAACCTTTCCTCTGGCTTCACTTGGAAGCAGAGAGCTTCAAGGATAATTGAATTTATGGAATCTGTTTATTCTTCAAAAAGAGGAGAGGAATAATATGGGTCTTTTTGGAATTGCAGAAATTGGTGTGATGAACCATTTGCAGATGACTCTATTATACCGACATATATAGTATCTAAATTAGCCAAAGAGCATGTGAGTGTAGTTTTAAGTGGTGACGGTGGAGATGAACTTTTTGGAGGTTATCCTAGATAATTTAAATTCCCGTCTACACAAGAACAGAGACTTCATGGAGCAGCAAGTGCGCATTGTAAGAGGGCTTTACTTTCTTTACTCCCGTCTCTACGCAAGGTGCGTAAGATTCGCCGCAAATTTGATGAACGTTGGTTTTTAGAGGGGTTGCCGCTTTATACCAGAATTCTTTCAGGACTTACTGCCGAAGATAAATCTGTTTACAAAAAACGTTTTGATATTTCTGATGACTACGATGACTATTGGTTTTTCAGAAAATACTGGAAAAATGATCTCTCGCCTGCAAAGCAATTACAATATCTGGATTTTAAAACTTATCTTCCTGAGTTTTTATTGACCAAGGTAGACAGGGTGGCAATGGCTCAATCTTTAGAAACAAGAGTTCCTTTTTTAGATCGTGAGCTTTGTGAATATGTGTTCTCATTACCTGAAAATATAATATACTGTAACGGAAAATTGAAAGGTCTGCTTGGCAATGTTTCCAGAGGTCTTATACCTGATTCTGTTATTGACAGAACTAAGCAGGGATTCGGGTTACCACTTGGAAAGTGGAAAAATAACTTTGCTAGAAGGGATATTAGTTTTCAGGAAGTCATAGTATCCGAGTTTTCAAAAGATCCACGTTTAAGAAATTCTTACCGGTAGCAGATAATTTAGATTTGTCTCTTTATCGGGTCTTGTCTGCTCAGGCCTCAAGTCCCATCCAGTAAGCTTTTTTGAAAGCTTCTGTTCCTTCTGCTTCTCCGCCTTCCCATACTCCTGTGATGGCTACGGTTCCTTTTTCAATGGTACCGCTCAGGCATCCGGTGAAAACTTTGAAACTCTGCTCAATCATGTTGATTGAATGTCTGCCCCCGGCAGCCGAAGCTATGTAGTAAACTTCTTTACCATTAAGCTGAGTATAGACAGGACACACCCGGTCAATGAATGTTTTCATTTTTCCGTTGAACGACAAAAAATAAACCGGGCTGGCAAGAACAAGCACATCGGCAGCAATCATTTTTTGCATGATATCTGTCATATCATCCTGCTGCACGCATGCTCCGGGTTTCCATATACAGGAGCAGCAGCCAAGGCAGTCATGGATATCCTTTTCGGCAAGCCTTATTTTTTCAACGAAGTGCCCGGATTTAACTGCTCCGCGCATGAACTCTGTACTCAGGGCATCGGAATTGCTGTCAATCCGGGGACTTGCTGAAATTATCAGAATCTTTTTAGATTTTCCGGAAGGAGCAGGAGCAGAAGCAGCAGCTTCAGCCTCACTCGGAATAACTGAAGCCGCGAGACCGGAGAGTATAGGGGCAGCTGCTATTGCTGCCCCGGCTTTTAAAAAATCTCTGCGGTTATTGAGGCATGAGGCTTTATCTTTGGCAGCCTTTTTCTTTTTATCCTTCATGACGACCTCACGGTTCTACTAAGCGTAGGGCTTTATTTCTCAATTGTCATTGAGCCTGACAGTTTTTTTATCTGATCTGCGCCGCTTACAGCATGTCCCAGCTCATAAAGCCCAGAAGCTGAACCAAAGCTGCCATAGAACATTACAACATCAGCCCACGGAGCATAGTATGCCAGTGTTCCGGGTTTAACATTTTTAGCCAGCGGCGTATTTGAAGTATTTAGTTTTTCAGGGGGGTAAAATATTTTTTCATTGCTGCTGTAGTTTTCAACTTTTATGCTCAGTGGAAGTTGTTTATAGAGGTCTTTTGCAGCCTGACTGTCATTCAGTTCAAATTTGATTTCGTTCCCATTTGATTTGATAGTTATCGTCATTGCGGATTTTTCCTCCTGCATGTTTTCATCATATTTTTCAATTCTGGCATTATCACTCATCATAACTATATTTTGAATGCCTTTGATTCCGATTCCCAGCCGGTGCATTTCGTCTCCGGCATAAAAATCCTCGTAGAGCATAAAAGCATCACCCCACGGTTCATAGTAGCTAAGTTCTCCCTTTTTGCCGTCATGGTATGCTTCATGTTTTTTTACCGGCAGTTTTTCAGGAGGGTAGAACATCCACTGGGCATCCCGAAAATTTTCCAGTTTTTTTTCAAATGGAAGCTGTGAGTAAAATTTCTTTGCGGCATCTGTATCGTAAAGTCTGAAGACCGCAGTTTTGCCGCAGGAGGTGATTTTAACTTCCATATCAGAAAGTGGCAGTCCGTTGGCGTATTCCTTTTCAGAAGCTTCCGCAGTGGTGATACTGCCAAAACATACGGCTGAGACCATAACAATGAGTCCTAAAAAGAGAGCAGCTAAAATACGGCTGAATAGAAGTTCCATTTTTCCTCCTTACATGGAGTATCTTGGTTTTTTATACAGAATATCCTCGTTGGCTTTAATTTCAGGGTCGTACACTTTCTCTTTCCACTGGTCAGACGGAATATCTTCTATCGCAACGGAAACAGAACGCTCGGAGCATCCGGTAATTTCCACAACATCTCTTACAACAGCTGCGGCAAGGCGTTTTTTTTCGTCTTCAGATCTGCCGGGCCACAATTTAATGTTTACATGAGGCATAATTTCGTCTCCGATTTTTTCGTGTGGAGCTGCAAAGGCTTTTTTAATGCCTGAAATATTTGTAACCCCACTGAACCCGCCTGTGATTAAAATTCCGGCAGCCAGTGTTGTTTTGGTCACAAAATCACGGCGGGAAAATTTGTTCTCCATGCTTTACTCCGTAACAGTGAAGTGCGTTAGCCTGTTTTCCGTTGCCGGAATCTGCATCCGTCATGGCCGTACTCTCCGGCCTGGGTAATCAGCAGCTTTTTCCTGCTTCAAATGCTTCTTTAAGAACAGCTTTTCCCTTCACTCCGTTCTCATTCCATACTCCTGTGGCTGCAATGGTAGCTTTTTCGGTAATATTGCTGAAACAGTCGGTGAAGACGCGAAAAGATTTTATGGTGCAGTCGACCGGGAACTGACCGCCGCCCGCGGCGACAATGTAATAGACGTCTTTACCGTTTATCATCGGATAAATCGGGCAAACTCTGTCCATAAATGTCTTCATGTGAGCATTGAAGGAGCGGAAGTATATGGGACTGGCCAGCACCATCACATCAGCGTCCAGTATTTTAGGATAAATTTCGTTCATGTCGTCATCCTGAACACAGGAACCGGGATTGCCCACGCATGAGCAGCAACCGGTGCAATAACGTATATCACTGTCGGCAAGGCGTATCTTTTCCACTGCATGTCCGGCAGCTTCTGCCCCGCGCATGAACTCATCGCAGAGAATGTCTGAATTTCCGTTTTTTCTCGGGCTTGATGATATAATGATTATTTTTTTACTCATATCTGTATCTTTTCAGGGCAGAAGCTAAAGTCTGCCATTAAAAGTTAAATCCGGTCTGCCTGAGCTGGAAGTGCAGCATAGGCAGACCGGATAAATATCATATTAACAGCTAGTTGCGTTTCGCCAGAACATCGGCGAGAACTTTTTTTGCAATAGCGGCCTGTTTTGCATCAACTTTAGCGTTCATAACTTCGACAAAAGCATGCATCTGATTTTCAGTAAATCCGGTGTTCATGGCTGCGCCGAGGTGATAGAAAAGCTGAGCCTCGGTTCCGCTCATGTTTGCCAGAGCAGCTATTGTTGCCAGTTCGCGCTGTTCGTGGGTGAGAACGTCCCGTGCGAATATATCGGCAAAAAGATGCTGTTTGAGGAAATCATCAATTACGGGACAGAATTTCTGCCATTCGGCCGGCGGTGGAACTTCGTCGAGTCCTGAAAGATGTGCCCTGACTTTAGCTCCGTATGCATCACGGTCGAGATCAGCCGGAATGGGGGATGCTTCAGGACCTTCAACATCCTTGATTCCTTTTGCCTGCCTTTCTTTAACCACACCCATAAAAGCTCCCATGCCGTTAAGGCTGCGCGGGAATCCTGTATAGGCATAAAGCTGAGCCAGCTCTTCTTTAATCTCGTTTATGGTCAGACCTGCGTCCAGTCCTTCATTTAGGGCCGGTTTAAGTCTTTCAATATCTCCGCTGGCAGTGAAGGCAGCAATAGTTATGATGGCTTGTTGCTTCGCATCAAGTTGTGTTTCGCTGTCCATTGTTTTTGCCTCCGTTATCGTAGCGAGGCCGAATAAGAGAGCAAACGCGAAAAAAATCGTGATTAATCTCTGAAAAGGCATTTCGGCCTCCTATTGTTTTTTATATTCCAGATACTGAGCGTCGGTAACTTTTTCTTTCCAGAAGACGGCTTTTCCGTCTTTTACCCCGCTTATGACAAGATGGGTCATCGGACCGTCAAGAGTAGCTCCGTGCCAGTGGTCAACATTCGAAGGGCACCATACGGTTTCCCCTTCAGTGAATTTATAGATTTTACCATCGCGTGTCCCGGTCAGGGCTACGCCTTTGGTAACAATCATGTGCTGTCCGGCAGGATGCCAGTGCCATGCGGTTCTTGCTCCGGGCTGAAAAGTTACATACGCCCCGCTGAAGCTTGTTTCGGAATTAGCCGGAAAAAGCATATCAACCTGAACATCTCCGGTGAAATACTTTTCAGGGCCCTTGAAAGATTTCTGGGTTCCCTTTGCATATAAAACCTGAGATTTGGTTTCCTGATTCTGCCCGGCAAAGGCTGCAGTCGCGGCAAAGATCAAAAGAGTCATGATAATAGCTGTTTTTTTCATAGCGTATCCTTGAATAGTTGGTCGGTTTACCCGGCTAAGTAGTCTGGCTCAATTTATAAGCCGCTGACCGGGAACAGGCATACAGGTTTTTCCGGTCTGCTTATTCAGTGCTGAATAATTATCCCAGCGCGTTGTATTCTTCGTCAGAAACAGGTTCGAGCCATTCGTTTGATTTTCCTTCGGCAGGAACTTCTACGGCAACGTGAACAAACCATGAATCTTTAGCTGCGCCGTGCCAGTGTTTTGTCTCGGGCGGAATGTTTACAACATCACCGGGATGCAGTTCCTGAGCCGGTTTGCCTTCTTCCTGATACCAGCCGCGACCGTCGGTAACCAAAAGAATCTGTCCGCCTTTATGATGAATATGCCAGAAATTACGGCATCCGGGCTCAAAGGTTACGTTGCCGATGTAAACACCTTCGGTTGAGAGCATGTTCAGGTAACTTGTTCCGGTAAAGTATGCGGCGTAAGCGTCGTTGGTAGGGCCTTTAGGGAAGACTCCTTCTCCTGTGAAAGTATCACTCATTGTCAAATTCTCCTTGCAATTTTAATAAGTTGTTAAAAAAAATATTGGTAACTCAAATTTTTAGTCAAGCTCAATTTTTACGGAAATGCTTCCAGCCAGTGTTTCCATTACAGATGGATCACAGGATAATGCTCCCATGGTTACCATACCGTCATACTGTTCTGAAATTTCTTCATCTTTGTAGAGAATAGCAAAATAGTTGCCATCAACAGCAAAGGCGATATCGCCATTTTTCCAGCCGCTGTGAAGTTCGGCTTTTTCGTATGGCAGAGCATCTTTCATTACTCCGCAGTAATCATGTGAATAGTTTTGAAGATTTACGGTGTAGGGAAGCTTCGCAAGCAGGGCTTTGGCCGGTTTGCTGTCATTTAGAAAAGCCGGGATAACCGTATCGCCAACAATAAGTTTTACTTTTGTACCTGTTTTGGTGCTTTTTTCTTCAGCACGGCAGGGTGAGGCAAAATTAAGTGTGCCGAAGGCAACTAGGCAGAGTATTGCCAGTTTCAGCATAAAAACTCCTTTATTTATGAAACAGGCGTCCCCGGATATTTCGGGGACAGCCTGTGGATTTCAACAGACATGTATGTCTGAATTTTTATATTATTTAAGATTGCTGGTGAAGAATTCATCGAGCTTGTCAAAAGGAATCAGGTCAACTCTGTCATAGAGGTCAACATGGGTAGCTCCGGGAATCACAACCAGTTCTTTCGGTTCAGCAGCAGCTTTATAGGCATCTTCGCTGAAGTATCTTGAGTGGGCATTTTCACCGATGACGAATAAAATCGGTCTCGGAGAGATGGAATCGATACGGTCAAGCAGTTTGTAGTTCATGAAACCCATATCACTGGTCATGGTGAAGTGTGATGTGGCGCGGGGATGCTCGCCGCGGGGCATCTTATAATATTCATAGAACTCTGTGGTGATGGGATCGGTATTCTCATCAATAGTCGGTGGCAGTCCCAGAGTTTTTACTTCACCGCCTGCAAATTCCTTCCAGCGTTCTTCGCCAAGCTGGTCAAGGTAGGCATTTCTGTCTTCCACACTCCATGAATCCATCCAGCCATTGGCTTTTACCCGGCTCATGTCATACATGCTGACAGTGGCTACGGCTTTAATACGCCTGTCCACCTGAGCTGCTGAAAGTGAAAATCCTCCACTTCCGCAGATGCCTATTACACCTATTTTATCGCGGTCGATGTAGGGACGTGTTCCCATGAAGTCCACAGCAGCGTGAAAGTCTTCAACAAAACCTTCTACAGATGAAGTCTGGCGAGGCATTCCTCCGCTTTCACCGTTGTAGGACTCATCAAATGCAATGGCTACATATCCTCTTTCGGCCATCTCCTGAGCGTAAATTCCGGCACCCTGTTCTTTTACTCCACCATAGGGAGTGCCTACAATAAGGCCTCTGTATTTTGCGGTGGTGTCAAAATCTTTGGGTTTGTACATGTCGGCACTGATATATATGCCGAATCTGTTGTGGAAGTTTATCTTTTCGTGAAGAACTTTGTCACTTTTAGCGAATGTTTTATCCCAATCCATTTTTACCTCCATAGTATTTAATTGATCGCTTTTTATCCGTTGCAAGAAACCTGAATCCGTAAGCGATCAGAAATTACCATTTAAAAAAGAAAGCTGTAAGGCATAAATTTAAAAATTATGCTCCGGCATTAAACTCTACAGCTATCTTCTGTATTTCTTCAGCAATATTAATGTCCTGCGGACACATGGATTCACACTCTCCACAACCGTTACAGTTCTCGGCTCCATGCCCTGAAGGAGCAATCATAAGGTCGTACTGATGGCAGCCGAAAGGAACATCCTTGAAGATTGTATTTGAATTGTGGATGGTGAAAATCTGCTGAATATCCACGCCATTCGGACATGAACATTTACCGCATTCAATACATGGAATTGTTCCACGTGATTTAAGGAAGGTTCTGACTTTGGCATAAGCTTCCATCTCCACCTCAGATAAAGAATTCGGCAGGGCTATGTCAGCCAGACTCAAATTTTCTTCAAGCTGTTCCATGGTATTCATACCGCTTAACAAGACACTGGTCTGTGGTCTGTTCCAGGCCCAGCGTAAGGCCCATCCGGCTGGTGAACGTTTTATTCCGGTAGCATTGAAGATCTCGACAGCTTCCTCGGGGATCTGGTCAGCCAGCATTCCGCCAAGAACAGTCTCCATGGAGACAAAGCCGAGGCCGCGCTCGGAAGCTTTGTCGATACCTTCGAGTCCGGCCTGAAATTTTGTATCAAAATAATTGCAGGCATGCTGACAGAAGGACCAGTCGTAATAATTGAGAACTTCATCAAAAAGGGCAGGAGTGTCGTGGAATGAAAAACCTACGTGGCGGACTTTCCCACTTTTAAGAGCTTTATCAAGAAAATCTGAAAGCCCGAGAGAAGTTACACTTCTCCATGTGGTTTCCATGATGTTGTGTACCAGATAGAAATCCACATGGTCTGTTTGCAGGCGTTCGAGCTGCTTATCCAGAAAAGCATCCATATCTTCACGTGATTTTACGGCCCAGATAGGAAGTTTGGTGGCTAGAAGTACTTTTTCGCGGCCTATTTTTTTTAGTGTCCGCCCTACAAATGGTTCACTTGAGCCGCCTTCAGTCAGGCTGTTGCTGTGGTAAGGCCAGCTTGTATCGATATAATTAAGGCCGTTGTCCACAGCATGTTTGAAAAGTTTATAAGCTGCATCTTCATCAACTTTGCTGTAATCACCATCTATGATAGGCAGGCGCATTGCGCCGAATCCCAGAGCTGAAACTTTCTCACCTGTTTTGCCGAAGGTTCTGTACTGCATTAAAAATCCTCATGTTTAGTTAAGTTGGTATGGTTAATCGGGTGATTAATTTGATTGTATCATGAAAGTCTGACTGACCCGCTAACCATTGATATCAGATGAAAGGTGTTGTCTTCCATAACAGTGTTTATTCTTTTGAGTCTGTAATTTCGGCCTCTTCTTTGAGGCTCAGGGATAAATTTTCCTCACCCTTCAGAATTATTTAAGGGTTTCCACCATACTCTTGAACATACATTCCTATTTAAATCATGCCTGTTTCTCTATTGAGGTCATTTTTGAGTTGAATAAAACATAGAAATGTTGTTCAACATATCAGTTAAAAATGTGGAGACTTAATATATGTCCAACTTATCAGAATTATTGAATGATATGACCCCTGCCGAAGGCGGATCAGTAAAATCTGCGGTTCCCGGAGTCCGCCTTTTTAAAGGTACAAAGCATGTCCGGCGTAGACCATTAGTGTACAATCCTGGAATCTGCATTGTCGCCTCAGGTCATAAAATAGCCCATCTGGGTGGGCGATCGTTTCGATATGATGCCAACAATTATCTGGTCACATCCGTTTCAATGCCCTTTGAATGTGAATCCTTTCCGGGAAACGACGGACCTTTGCTCGGAATGTTCATTGATATTGATATGCCTGAGCTGAATGAATTAATAAGCCAGATGAATTTTGCCAGCAAAAGTGCTGATGGCACAGATATCGAATGCCGCCTTGCCATGGGACCATCTGTAATGAGCGCAGAGATGATCAATGCTGCTGTTAAGCTTTTAAAATCATTGAAGTCAAAAACGGAATCAAAGATTCTCGCTCCTTCGCTGATCCGGGAAATATATTACCGGGTTCTGTGTGGAAAACAGTCTCAGGTTCTTTATTCACTTTCCAGAGGGAGCAGCTCTTTTTCGCAGGTCTCACGGGTAATCAGCATGATGGAAGGTCATTATTCAGATAAACTGGATATTCAGGAACTTGCCGATTCAGCTAATATGAGTATCTCAGCTTTTCATAAAGCATTTAAAGAAGTTACTGCTGATTCTCCTTTGCAGTATTTAAAGAAAATAAGACTTTCAAAAGCAAAAAATCTGCTACAGCAGCGAAGGATGAAAGTTTATCTTGTTGCCGACGAAGTCGGCTATGAAAGTGCCTCGCAGTTCAGCAGAGAGTTTAAGAGATATTTCGGGCAGAGTCCTGCCGAGGTAATACGTACTGTAGACTGATTATTTATTCTGAAATTATTTTATATTTTCGGCCGAGTAACCGGTCACATATTCTTGTCATTTTATCTTCCATACTGCCATCCATAGTGCTTCTTTAGATATGTAGTCGATTTGAAGGACAGACATATACATTCATATCATCTATTGAATCTATAACGATTTGATAGATGATTGTGTCCTTCCATGTTGTAGATACAATATCTGTCATAACTTATCTTTATACTCGGTAATTAAATAAGATTTTTTAATCTTCTTTAATTAGTTGTGGAGTATAAACTGTTTAAATATTATTATTTAATACTTATGTAAACTTCATATTAATTTGTTGTTTTTATTTTTAATATTTAGAGGACAGATAAAATGAACTTTATAGATTCTGTAAAAAGCTGCCTTAAAAATTATGCAACGTTCAGAGGCCGGGCAAGCCGTTCCGAGTTCTGGTACTGGATGCTGTTTATATGGCTTGCGAGCGTTATATCTTTTCAGATTGATATAGCCATATATGGTGATATGGAAACAGCAATGTTCTCAGGAGGTCTTCTGGTAAGTAATATTGTAAATTTAATATTTGTAGTTCCTACAATAGCTGTCTGTATCAGGAGACTCCATGACGTAAACCGCTCAGGCTGGTGGTTTCTGCTTACGTTCACTGTTATCGGCTGGATATTGCTCCTATACTGGTATATCCGTCCCGGTAAATTTAATACTATTGAGAGATTATCTTAAAATCTGTAATTATTTTAGCGTGATAATTTTGTAACAAGTTGCCGTGGAGGTCAAAATGTCAGTTAGGGCGGTTAATGTCTTCGTTGTGGTTACTTTGCTGTTGGGGTTTATGTGCACAGCTGCCTATGCTCAGGAAGTAAAAGTGATCAATGGAACTTCTTTTGCTCTTCACGGTCTGGCTGTTTCAGATAGTAATTCAAAAAAATGGGGTGAAGATCTCCTTGGAGACGATGTGCTTAGTCCGGGGGAATATATTGCTATCACTCTTTCAGGTGGCTCCAAGGGCTGGGATATGGCCGTGATAGATGATGAAGGTCAGCAGTTGAATTTTATTGATCTTGATTTGACCGGAGTAAGCAGCATCACCCTGCTTTCTGACGGAACCGCCCGATTTGAGTAGGTGAATATTTCCCGCTGATATCGTTAGATGTTTTGCTAAAAAATCAGTGTTAACTGACAATGACTATGCAGGATCTCGTACTGCCTTAGAGGGGCAGGGATTACCTGCGGTCTTTTATCTGGCTGATAAGTTTTAAAATCCGGAAGAAAAAAATTATGATTAAACCAGTTAAAGTTGTGCTTCTTGGAGTTTGCGCAGTTTTAGTCCTGCTGCTTGCTGGAATTACTGTTCTTTTTGCCACTGTCGACCCTAACGACTACAAGCCTGAAATAGCTGAGATAGTTAAAGACAATTTAGGGCGTGAACTTGTTTTTAAAGGTGACATCAGTTTCAGCATATACCCGATGCTGGGATTTAAGATCGGTTCAATAAGTCTGGGAAACGCAGATAATTTTGAACCTGATGCAATGCTGGCTGTAAATAAAGCTGAAGTTTCCGTAAAGCTTATCCCTCTTTTTTCAGGTAAAATTGAAATAGGAATGGTGCTGCTGGACGGGCTGACTTTGAATCTTGAAAAAAATTCCGCAGGAACAGCCAACTGGGATGATCTTGCCGGTGAAAAAGAAAGCAGCACCTCTGAAGAAGTTGCTGACACAAAAGGAAAAAGCGGAAAAAGTTTTGATCTGAAATCTTTTTCCCTAGAGGGGGTTAAGATAACCAATGCAGACATCCTGTATGACGATGCCCAGTCCGGTCAAAAATTAGCACTTGAAAATGTCAACATAACTTTAGGCCGGATAAATGGTTTAGCCAGCAGATTTCCCTTTCAGATTGATTTGAAACTTTCTTTGAAACAGCTTCCGAAAGAGATTCATCCTTATGTCAGTGGAGTTGTTGATTTCAACCGTTCCGAGGGAAAAGTTGATGTTGAGGACCTTAAGTTTTCAGTTTTAAATATAAACGGAACCGGCAGTCTTTCTGCGGCTTTTAAAAATGAGAAATCATTTGGTGGGGACATACATCTGGCTGAGATGTCTCTGCGCAAGCTTATGAAAAATGTCGGCTTTGAGTTACCTGACGGCTCCAGTTCACATATTCTGGATTCATTTTCTACAGACATCACATTTTCAGGCTCGGAGAACATGGTTACGCTGCGCACCGCAAAGGTTCGTCTAGGAAATTCAACTCTAACTTCAAAAGCCCTTTTTGATAACGGCAATGGGACAAAGATGTTTAAAGGGGAGTTGAATCTTAGTGATATTTCCCTGCGTAACATTCTTCAGGAGATCGGAATTGAACTCCCCAAATCTTCTGACAGTAAAACTTTGCAGTCCTTTGGCATGAGTTTCTCTTTCGCAGGGGATGAAAACTCAGCCAGAATTAACAATGCCATCATAAAAATCGATGATACTACCTTGAAGATGATCGGTTCCGTAACCGACTTCAAACATCCTGCGATCAGAGTAAATGCCGACGTCGATTCAATAAATCTTGACCGTTATCTCCCAGCCCGCAATTCTTCTGCTGATACTCAGGAAAAGCAGAGTTCGCAAAAAAGTGAAAAGGATTCGGTTGCAAGTGAAGCGGATTTGTCTTTTTTGAAGTCATTTGATCTGGATGGACATTTAAATCTGGGAAAACTGGAGGTTATGAAGCTTCCGGTAACTGCTGTTAAACTCGGAGTTTCAAATAAAGACGGTCTGGTTACGGTTACTCCATTTTCACTGAAAACCTGTGAGGGTAAATATAGCGGAAAGGCCGTACTTGATGCCACAGGAGAACGGCCTGTGTGGAATGCTGAAGGAAATGTTGATTCTGTCAACATCCGGCCGCTTCTGCTTACTCTGGCAGGTTCTGATCTACTTTCCGGCCTGTTTTCGGCTGAATATGATTTGTCCGGAGCAGGGCTTTCAACAGAATCTATAAAAAAATCTGTCAGTGGTACAGCCTCATTTAAACTTTCAAAAGGTGTGGTTTACGGTTTTGATGTTGTAAAAATGATTCAGGATGGCTGGAATGAGATTCAAGGGACTTCAGTTGATGAGGATAGTGACGGTAATTTTGAATTCACTGAAATTGAAGGTTCCGCGAAAATTTTAAATGGTCATGCTGTTAACAAAGACCTTTATGTAAAATCTCCTATTCTGGAGGTTGAGGGCGAAGGTTGGGCCGATTTAGCTCAGAATAATATGGATTATACCGCGACTGCTTATGTCACAGGCATTCCTGATGGAGATGTGAAAGATATCTTTGAAGCTCTGAACGGTATTCCACTTCCAATAAATGTGAAAGGAAGTCTGTCTGCTCCTGAAGTAGGGCTTGATACCAGAACTCTTGGCAAGGCTCTTTTGGCAGGAGCTGCTCAACAGGGCCTCAATATTCTTGGAAAAGAAATAGAAAAAAGTCTTGGTGGCAGTGATGATAATGCCGATGAAGATGATGATGGCAACTCTGAAAAAGGTCTGGAGAATCTCTTGGACGGACTCTTTTAGCCATTAAGATGATTGTCAGCTGTTTTAAAGCCTGATGCCTTATTCGTAAGGTGTCAGGCTTTTCTGCGTTAAAGGACAGATGAGTGGAGAGCGTTTGTAGTTTTTTTGGATGACAGACAAGAAAAACTAAAAAATATAAATTGAAAAGACATCTCATCATTAAGAAAAATAATATTGTCAATGGAAACTGAATAAATCTGTAAGTTTTAGTTTTTAGTAATTGATCACAACACGTCAAAAAAGAATTGTCCCTGATGAAAAAAATATTATTATATCTGGCTTTTATCGTCTGTCTCGTACTGGGAATATATCTGTTGTATCTGAATTTTATCACCGAAGGTGATGTTCAAATGGACTCCAAAATTATAGGCGGTACCCTGCTGGTTATTGCTGCATTTGTTTTTCTGCAATTTGCAAATCTGGACCTGTACAATGAGATGAATGATCTCATTCAAATGGTCTCAAATTCCCGCGAGGCCACGGTCAGGGATCTTTTCGCCGCTTTCGAGGGGTTGGAAACTCCTTTGGGAGCACCGTGGATGGGGCAAATCAAATCATTGGATGACGAGTTCATCATTTTTGGCCCGGATGCCAATGGTGAGTTTATTTATATCGGCAGCTTTGATGATTATTTTGCTCTTGCTTTAGGTGACAGCCCTGAGATGATAGAAGATTTTGATGAAGAAAGCGTCGAAAACAATGATGGTGAAATATTAAAATACAGTTTTGATTCTATCACCCTGCTGGAGCAACTTACCACCAGATTTCAAGCTTTTCTGGATGGTGATGCCGCTGATACAAGTGTTATAGCCTCAGCTCCGGCTGAAGGCGGAGTTTATTATTTTAATGAAGAGTTCAAGTTGAACGGACAGGATTTTCATTTATTGGATTCCAATGGTGATCCCTGTTTAAAAATAATATCTAAAATTCCCTGTAAAACATTTCGCATATATGACGGCTCTGAAAACGAAATATTTAAATTGACCAAAAGGATATTCCACTTTCTTCCCACCTATGATTTTTATGAGGGTGGGAAAAAATTGTGCCGCCTTAAAAAAAGACTGGTTCTGCACCATGATAATTTTATCGGTAAGACTCCTTACGGTCTACTGGAGCTTAAAAGTATCAATGCCACTATCGGGGCAAACTACAAAGTGCTCTTGGATGGCGAACAGCTCGGTACTATCTCCAGAAAGTTGAACGCTGATCTGGAAAATATAGTTTTTGATAACTATGTCCTTTCGGTCAACAACAATGATCAATTGCCTCTTATGGCAGCTCTCGGCGTCATGGCTGCCCGTGAAGCCAAGCGCGATCTCATGTCTACCACGGAAACATACATTGATGTTGATGATTAAAATATTAAATTTTTACGGTCTAAGCTCTTTATAAAGGTGGGGTAAATGCGGCTGATTAATTTGAGATATCGTGACAGGCTGATGGTTTTATTCATTCTACCTGCATTTTTATTTGGTATGGCCGCGTTTATATTGTTTTTTGCACATAATTCCTATGCCGGATGGCCGGCTGAGGCTCTTAAAAACGGGGGAAAGAGTTTCTGGGCGCAAAACACCAGCGATCAGAAAGCTGAAGAAGATCATGATGATACAAATCTGGATGATTCTATGGATCCCGGTGAGTGGGATCTTGTGTTCGGACTTGATGATCAGCTCTTTCCCTCAGCAATAATAGCTCTTTCCATGATGAGGGCCAAAAGTGCGGACGATCATGATTCTTCGGAATCTTTTGGATCACCGCTGGCGATGGCTACGGTTTATATTCGGGGAAAATCCGCCGGGGATCGGGTGACTGTTGAGATTTCAAGTACCGGTTTGATTCGTCCTTCCAAAATGACTGTGGTTTTAGCTGATCCTGACAAAGTTTATGATATCAATCCTCAGCTGAAATATGAGTATGAGAAACTGCTCTCAATCAGGCAGCCTTATCCTGAGGACGTCACAGCCAGAGTTTACCTTAACGGAGAACTTATCGGTGAGAAAACCAGAACCGTTATTGTCCGCTCCATAAATGATTGTTTCTTTGGAATGTATATTGATAATTCATTCAGTGACTGGAGCGAGATGTTTGCAGCCTACGTTAATGAGGGCGATCCTCTTGTTGATGGAATTCTGGGTGAAGCTTTGAAAAAGGGCTATATTGATGCTTTTTTCGGCTATCAGGGTTCAAAGCAGGATGTCCTCAGACAGATTGCGGCTGTATGGCGGGTTCTTCAGGATAGAGGAATAAAATATAGCAGTATAACCACAACTTCTGTTGAATCGGATACTATAATGTCCCAGCATGTAAGGCTTGTCGGAGAATCCACCAGAGGTGGGCAGGCAAACTGTGCTGACGGTTCTGTTCTGCTGGCTTCGGTTTTCCGTAAACTGGGGTTGAATGCTTATCTTGTCATTCTTCCGGGGCACATGATGGTCGGGGTAGGAATTGATAATGAGAATTCCAGTGCGGTATATATTGAAACAACTATGATTTCAGACTCTACAATTAATGAGGCTATGGCCTCGGCAGAGCAGGAAATAAAGAAATACGGTTTTGAAAGCGATGATGTCCATATCGTTGATATCAATAACTGTAGGAGCGCGGGTATCCTTCCGTTGCGGGAAATATACAATTGATTAGTAAAAGGAGAATTTTTTTGTCTGTCTCAAAAAATATCAATAATCAGCATGAAGTATACAGATGTTCAGCTTTCTGCTGTACCGGAATATTTATTTTGGCATTTACTGCGGCCTTGCTTTTTATGGGAAGCGGAGTGGCCAAGGCCGGACAGCAGACAGATGACAGCCGCTGGCAGCAGATGAGGAGTCAGGCTGTCAGTCTTGCTGGTCAGGGTGAAAAAAATATGATTTCCGGTAATCTTTACGAGGCTTACTGCGATTATAAAAAAGCATACGGATTGTTTGAAAATATTGCGACAGACTATCCTGATAAACCTAAATCTAAAAACGATATTTCTGCTATAAATGATCGTTTTGGTGATCTTTTTATCCGTATGGGGCGTAAGGATAAAGCTCTTGGCTGTTATCTGAAAAGCCTGAAGGTTGTCGAGAGTGTCTCCGACACCAACAAAGCTGTTGATAAGGCAGCCAATCTGGCTATCAGCTACCTTAAGCTTGGCGATACATATACCATTATGGGTATGTTTGACGATGCTGCTTCTTCTTACAGACAGTTACTGGCTTTTCTGCGGGACCAGCCGGAAACTGACCAGCCTGCCTTAAAAAATATTTATACACCGGTAATAAATTTCAGAATGTCTCGTATGTATGCTCTCATGGGCAACAGAGTAAAAGCAGAAGAGGCGGAAAAGAAAGGCTCAGCTGAAAGAAAAAGCTACGCCAAAAGATTTTCCGATAAAGGCTTTTATCTTTATAGTCTGGTCGGAACATATTGTAATCTTGCAGAGCAATACAGCCATGTAGGACTGGTTGCTGAAGCTGTTGCAACTTATATACAGGCCTTGGATATCGGGCAGAGGCTGGTTGATAAATATCCTGATAATGATGATTACCTGCGAAAACTTGCTGCCATTAATACTGCTCTGGGCGATCTGTTTTATCAGGTGCATGAACCGGATAAAGCTCTTGCAGTATGCACTTATGAATTAAAAAATTATAAGAAACTTGCTGAACTTAACGGCAGTGATAAAAATGATCTTTTGAATATTTCCGTAAGTTATTATCGGTTGGGGTCAATATACAGCGTCTTGAAAAAAAATGATGACAGTCTGGCTGCCTATGAAAATTCATTGGAAATCAGAAGTAAACTGCTGGATGCTGATAAAAATAATGAAAAATTGATCTGGGGTGTTTCAGATTGCTTAGAGGCTTTGGGTGCATTGTATGCACAGACAGGAAAAAGCTCCAAGGCTTTGGAAACATACCGTAAAGTCCTTGATGTGCTGAGACCATTACTTAACGGAAATACATCAGTCAAAGCTCAGCGGGATGTAATGGTAACTTACAGCAAAATGGGCGATGTCTTAAAGGTTGGTGGAGAAATTTCGAAAGCTATGACTAATTATAAAAAAGCCCTGAATATTGCAGAAATGAGGGTTAAAAATAATCCTCTGGACGGTTCGGCAAGAGTCGATCTGGCTCAGATTAAAAAACAGCTGAATGGTTTTTAATTCCATAAAATAAGACTACCTGTTTTAAGAGACTCTCTTAAAATTATCGGCAAAATAAAAGTTCCCTTTTGCATTAAGTAAAGGGGAACTTTTTTGTACCAAATGAAAAGCCCCCGCTGAAACAGCGGGGGCTTCATCATCGAGTTGAGAGTGTCATCATCTGACCCTCTCCGGGCTCTTTGGGAAGGGAAGGTGTATATCGGTGTAATAGTTTTCTACATCAAACCTGTATAAGCTTCGCTTAAGAACGGCTTAAGCCATGTATGCGCCTTCCATAGCTGATACTGCACTGTCGGAGTATCTCTTAAGAACTCCCTTCTTCTGGGGGCGTTCCGGGAGAGTCCAGTTTTTACGGCGTTCTGCAAGGATTGCTTCCATTTCTTTGGGAGTTTTTTCCTCGCCTTTAACACCTATAACCTGAAGTGATCTGCTGGGGATATCAATGGAGATGATGTCATCATCTTCCAGCAGAGCTATGGGGCCGCCATCGACTGCTTCCGGAGAAACATGGCCGATGCATGGTCCGCTTGTTGCTCCGGAGAAGCGTCCGTCAGTTACAAGAGCTACTGTTCCGTTGAGCTTTTCGTCGTAAACGATAGCGTCAGTAGTCATGAACATTTCAGGCATTCCGCTTCCTTTAGGGCCTTCATAGCGGATGACAACTACAGAACCGGGGTTTATCTGTCCGGCAATGATGGCTGCCTGTGCGTCGTCTTCACTGTTGAAAACAGCGGCAGGTCCAACGTGTTTATGCATATCCGGTTTTACTGCTGCATATTTAACAACAGAACCCTTGGGTGCAATATTTCCGTCCAGAACTGCTATGGAACCACTCTTGGTGGATTCTTCAGTTGTGCGGATGATTTCATTTCTGGGAATGTTGTAGCTTTTGAGATGACCGTGACAGCGATTGAAGAAACCGTCCTGTTCAAGGATTTCGAGAGAATCTCCAAGAGTACGTCCGGTAACTGTCATTACATCAAGGTCGAGCTGATCGCGCAGCATGTGCTGAACCATCGGAATACCACCAGCAAACCAGAAAAGCTCTGCGGTATATTTACCACTGGGCTGAACATTGGTGAGGTATTTAATTTCCTGTCCTATAGCATCGAATTCTTTAGGATCAATTTTGATTCCAAGTTCGTGTGCGATAGCAGGCATGTGGATGTATGCGTTGGTGCTGCCGCCGATAGCCGCATGAACTTTCATTGCGTTCATGAAGTTGGCTTTGGTCAGTATCTTGCGGGCGGTAATGCCTTTTTCTGCAAGGTACATGATCTGCTTACCGGCTGCACGGGCCATACGTTTGATGTCGTTCATTGTTGCCGGCATCAAAGCTGTTCCGGGCAGAGCCATTCCGAGAGCTTCTGACATGCACTGCATGGTGCTTGCTGTTCCCATGAACTGGCATGCTCCGCAGGAGGGACATCCGGTGAGTTTGTAATCACGCATTTCAGCAGGCTCAACCAGACCCTTTTTCTTACGGGCTGAGAGCGGGCCGGCCAGACCGGAAGTTGAGTTGCCCGGACCTGAACGCATTGCTCCGCCGGGGATGTGGATGGTCGGTATATCCATACGTGCGGCAGCCATGAGGTGAGCCGGTGTGGATTTATCGCAGCCGGAAAGAAGGATCATGCCGTCCCACGGAATAACGGAAGCATGGATTTCAACCATGTCTGCAATAATTCCGCGTGAACAAAGAATGAAGTTCATTCCTTCATGCCCCTGTGCCCAGCCGTCGCAGATATCTGTTACATGGAACTGTGCGGGACGTCCGCCTGCTTCATATATACCTGTTGATGCTTCGTTACTTAAAACATCAAGGTGGTAGCTGCCGGGATGGCTGTCTCCATGGACATCGTCCACGAGAATCTGCGGCTTTTCAACATCATCACGAGTCCAGTTCATACCCATCATGAGGGCATCGACCTGGGACCATAGGTCTCGAACTCTTTCACATCTCTGTTTAATCATAATTGCGGTCTCCTTAAGGCTTTTTTGTGATTTTACTTACCTGATTCAAAATTATTTTAGAAACCGGCCTGTTTAAGAATCTCATGAAAACGTTTTTTTACATCTTCACTGGGAGCAGTTGCAGGAGCTGCAACGCCGGTCGGAATATCGGAACCTGTTGAGCGGATAGCTTCCTTGAGCAACCATGAGAAAGGTACATCAAGTGAATACAGCTGAGCCAGAGTAGCAAGACGGGGAGCAAGCTCCTTAATGGTCTCGAGATCATTTTCCTGGAAAGCTTTGTATATTCCGCAGGTGATTTCAGGGGCAAAGTTGGATGTTCCGGGGATTGCACCGTCGCCACCCATTGCGAGAGTCATGAACAGGTACTCATCGTAACCGCAGATGACTTTGAAGTCGGGGCGTGCGCCTTTTACGTGGATAATAAGATCACGAATGTGGCTAATGCAGTCAACAGTATCCTTGATACCTACGATGTTGGGGCAGTCCAGAGCCAGACGCTTGATCAGCTGAGGAGACAGGTCCTGACCGGTAAGTGCCGGGAAGTTATAGATAATAACAGGCAGGGTGCTGGCTTCAGCTATGGTGCGGTAATGGTTGTAAAGTCTCTCATCATCCATAGGCTGATAATAAGGATTAACAACGATAACAGCATCAGCTCCGATTGAAGCGGCATGCAGGCTGAGGTCTATAACTTCAGCAGTTCCGCATGCTCCGGTTCCGATGATTACCGGTTTACGTCCTGCAACACTTTTAACGCAGAATTCTGCGATTTCTTTTCTCACAGGATTTGAAAGCTGAGAGAATTCTCCTGCGCTTCCGAGGAAGAGCAGACCGTTGACATCGCTGGCTACGAGTCTTTCGATGAAAACTCCCATTCCGGTTTTATCAAATTCTCCATTTTCTTTGAGGATTGTGGAAACCGGTGGGATGATACCCTTTAAAGAGTCTAAAGACATTAATTACTCCTTTAAGTTACCCCGGAAAGATATTTTCCGGGGTTTTAGGATTGTTTTCTTATTAAAGTAAGTGATCCGTGTTTATATAAGACCCATGGACACAAAAATTGACAGGGCGATTATTCCGATTATGCCGGCAACAGCGCGCGGAATTGTCAGATACTTGAGTCCCTGCTTGGTATTAAGGTTGAAGAACTGGGTCATAATCCAGAAGCCGCTGTCATTCAGGTGGCTGAGAACCATTGTTCCGCAACCGATTGAAAGAGTTGCTGCGACAGGGGAAAGACCGAGTGAATCAAGCATGGGGAGAATGATAGCTGCTGCGGTAAGACCTGCAGTTGTCATGGAGCCCACGGCAATCATGATGATTGATGCAGTAAAGAAAGGAACGAGAATAGGAAGAAGGCTGGTTCCTGCTACGATTGCACCGAGTTCTTTAATAACCGGAGCGTGCTTGAGCATACCGCCCATTGCTCCACCCATTGCAGTGATGAGCAGGGGCAGCAGAGCTACGGTAAGACCGCGGCTGACCCAGTTGCCAAAAATGATCTGTCTGACTTTGCAGTCCTTTTCACCGGTAGTACGGGTATGGAACTGTTTAACTTTTTCTGCTTTGTAGAATCCGAGAAGAACGGTGAATACTACACCGATTGAAAGGGCAATAACTCTGTCACCGATTGAGGTGAAGAATGTCAGTGAGCTGCCGCCTTCATCCATGTAAACTTTGGCGAAAGATGCGAAGGTGATGAGAACAACAGGAATAAGAACAGGAAGCATGGCCATGAAAGCATTGGGAAGACCTGGTTCGTGAATGATAACATCTTCAACGCTATCGGATTTGGCAGCTTCAAAACCTTCAACAAAGTCCTCACGGGGTTCAATCCATTCTTTAGCAGCCCAGCCGCGGAGAAGGAGCCAGGTTCCGAAGAATGCGATGAAAGCTATGACTGTTCCCCAGAAAATAGTGAGTCCGAGGTCAGCTCCATACATGAGCGCAATTGCAAGAATACCGGGAGTAGGGGGAACAAGACCGTGAGTGAGTCCAAGTCCCATGCCGATGAAGGATGACATGGAAGACATGGATATTTTTTTACGTTTTGACAGAATGGATGCGATTGGAGCTGTCAGAACCATTGTAATATCACCGAAAACCGGGATGGATACAATGAATGCGGTTAAAGCCGGAGCAAGTTCAAGAACTTTACCGCGGAACAGACGAGTGAAGAAGTTCGAAATAGAAGTAGCAGCACCGGTATCCTGAATACCCATGGCAAGTATGGAACCGAGGATGATTGTTACGCCGATACCTTTCAGTGTTCCACCGAAGCCGGAGTTGATAAGGTTGACTGTTCCGATGATATTATTTCCAAGAGCCAGTCCGAGACCGATGCTTGTCAGGAAAAGAGCAAGGACAGGATGCATTTTGACCTTCATGATCATAAGCATCAGAAATGCGATAGCGATAGCAAGGATTATTAAAAAACTTAATGGAGTCATTGTATTCTCTTTTTTTATACCGAAGGCAGCTGTTAATTGGTTTTAAAGCCATCCATAACCGTAAAGTTCAGCTGATTTCCGGTGTTAACACGTTTCATTCCTCTACAAGAGATTTTACTCAAATCAATGCGCACATTCAGTCTTCTGGCAGGTTAACTGGGTGCTTTGGCAAAGACTTCTTATGGCTATCACCATCTTTGTTACCCCTGACGGATAATAACCATCTTTTATCCTGCATGTGGCTTAAGCAGGATTTTTTCTCTGTTAGTGTGCTTTTAAATATTAAGCGGTAACTCCGCCGCCCTTTTACCGGGTTTAATCCGGTAACCCTCTGTTGTATATCTTATGCTCGAACAGTAATTTAAAACTGCCGGCAACTATTAACTGTCTTTCCTCCCTTTATTATTCTGTTTTGAAGAATTTAACAGCTTCCACCTTTAAGTTAACAGCTTGTGATAAGTTCTTCGTTTGTTGGCTTGTGTGCGACAATATCGTATTTCGTTCACACCAAAAGAGAAAAAATTATAATAATGACAGACAACTGGTCATATTCAATATTGGTCTGCCACAAATCGACAATGGAATAATTGCTATAAGGGCTTTATTCAGAGTCGAAGAAAAATTGTTTCGTCAACATTAATATAAAGGCTTTCAACGTGTGCGCCATTATCGCACTTTGTCCGTATAAATTGAGAAAGCAAGCCCTTATATCAATTGCGCCACTTGTAAATGAAAGTGACTTATAATGTAACTCAAGTTGTTCTATATTATCGCACAGAGTTCACATTATATATGAAAAAAATTACAATTCAGAACTTATCTGCTGCGCAATCTGAGTGATTCGCTCAGAAATTGTTGCCAGCATTTTGGAAGAGATTCCGGCTTTAGCCCCGGAAATACTGATCGCAGCGATAACTTCACCATCATAATTGCGTACCGGTGCAGCAATGCACATTAAACCCGGTACATGTTCCTCATCATCGATACTGATTCCTTTTTCACTTATGGATTTCAGCTCTTTACGCATTTCATCCATATCAGTGATCGTATTAGGACCTCGTCTTTCAAGGGGACCCATCTGCCTGAGGATGCGTTCACGTTTGGATTCATCCATAAAGGCCAGCAGGCACTTGCCGACAGCGGTGCAATACATGGGATTTTCAGCTCCAACAGCAGATTGCATGAATATTGCCTTTTCGCCATGAATTTTAGCTATGTAGACGACCATGCCGTTTCTTTCCACAGTCAAATGAACTGTTTCTGAAAACTCCTGAACCAGTTTTTCCATATAGCGCTGGGCCTTTCGTACAATAAGGCTGTGGCGCTGAACAGCTCCACCAAGTCTTAAAAGTTTCAGGCCAAGCGAATATCTGGAGTCTCTGGGGTTCTGCTCAAGGTATCCTTTATGAGCCAGAGTGCTAATCAGTCCGTAGGCAGTGCTTTTGCTTAAATCCAATTTATTTGCGATTTCAGTTACACTGAGATCTGAAGATGATCTTTCGAACAGCTCCAGAATGTTTAGTGCTCTCGCAACGGATTGAATTATTCTACCTTCTGACATTTAGCCCCTCTTTTTGTTCGACATTGTCGAACGACGTTTTTAATAATATAGCGATACCGCCAGAACAAAAAGCTGTCAATCCCAATTTGTGAAAAAAAAGTCATAAAAGAAATTACATTTTAAAATATTCTTCTAAATCAATATTTTATATAACTATTAAATGCGTTGATATTATTATAGGTATCGCGTAAACCGGAATTGTCTACAAAACAAAAGGAGTATGCTTTGAAAATTATATTTTTATTTTATATTTGTATTCTTATGATCTTTTCTGGATGTTCAACAGCGAATAATCAAAGTGATAATGTGAATATAGATGAGTATATAGAATATCATAGTGATATATATGCATCAGGAAAAGCATCTTATTATGCAGATAAATTTCAGGGTAGAAAAACAGCAAGTGGAGAAGTTTTTGATCAAAATAAAAAAACTGCTGCACATAGAAGTTTACCATTCGGAACAAGATTAAAGATTACAAATATTAAAAATAATAAAAGTGTAATCGTAAGAGTAAATGATCGTGGACCATACTCTAAAAGGATTTTAATAGATTTATCAAAATCAGCTTTTGCTGCGATAGGTAATACCAGATCCGGTATAATTAATGTTCGTATAGAAAAGGTTGGGCCGTAACCCTTGCAGGATTATGGTGCTTTAAACTTTTGAACTGCCAAAAGCTTAAAATATCCTTCTGGCACTGATAAAATGTTTTACCCAATATGGATTGTTCATTGAAGATTCTCTGACTGATTTCCCGGAACTTGGAGAATGCACAAATGTTTTTTCTCCTGTGGCTATGCCAACATGTAAAGATTTTCCTTTTTTGGTTACTTTGTAAAAGATAAGGTCGCCTGCATTAATAGCACCTTTGACTCGTTTTCCGGTGCTTATCTGAGCAGAAGTCATTCTGGGTAGATTGATTCCATTTTTATTGTAAACGTACCATGCGAATCCGGAGCAATCGAAACCTGTCTTTGGTGAATTACCTCCCCATTTGTAAGGGATGCCTATCAGAGAGCGCGCTGTTGAAACTATTGCAGCTGCTTTTTTATGGTGAAGCTGGCCTGAACTGAAGCTTTCAGTTTTTCCAGTACCTTTTATTGGCAGTTCAGGGCGTACAGATTTAGATGCGCACCCGCTGGAAGACATGAGTATAAGAATAGTCAGCGTCAAAAAGCAGAACTGAGACCAGCTATTTGCTGTTGCGACCTTTTCAATTGAACTCTGATCAGTCATGGACTCCCTCAAAAGTAAATGTGTTACCAACTATGACTACGCTGTCTTTTTTATCTCTATAACCGGGCTGACTTATGGCTCTTTGTGGATATTTGAGCTTTAAACTACAGTAAAAAGCGGGGATTGTCTGTCCGGCAAATGGATTACAATATATCCGTCCTGCTGACGGTGATTATGGTCGATTATATAGTTATGGGCTGCTTCATGGAAATTTCAGGTCCTGACTTTAAAAAATTTCTTCCCGGTTGTGTAAGGGGCTGTTCTTAATATTTCAATTTTCTTCTTTATAAAAGTCAATATCATTAACTGTATACTATATTGACAATTTATCCGCACGAGAATAATTCTGTCCAAGCCGCTTTTATACAATTAATAAGGTGTCAGTGTGGAAGAAAATTTAAATCATAAGATAGATCTCATCGTCAAAACAGACGGGTTGCTCAAAGATTATATAGAGTCAGTTGTTTTAAAGAAAATCAAATCTGGAATGGCTGCCGATATATTCGATAATGTCACTCCATATCATATACGCGCTGCATTACTGCTACGCAACATTGAACCATGTTCCCTCAAAGAATTTGCAACAGCCATGCGTCTGTCAAAAGCTTCGGCTTCAGCTCTGGTGGAGCGAATGGTTCAGGCCGGTACGGTAGAACGTGAAATGAATCCTGATAACAGGCGTGAAATTCTGGTTAAAGTCAGTCCTGCTCTTGAGCAGCATATTTCATACGTGCATGCTGAGTTGATAAAATGGTTCGGTTCTATAACAGAGGAGATGGGCGTTGAAACTGTTGAAAAGTGGTATGAAGTAATGAATTCTTTACGTTCCGTGCTCACAGACAGACTTAAAAATGGCGATTCTTACGAACCTGAGGGAAAGTACGGAGTCTGTAATGAACGGTAAGCAGCATTTTTTCAGTGACCGGACAATCGTCTTCATGCTCGCCGTACTTGGAGCTTTTCCACCATTATCCACAGATCTCTATCTTCCTGCTCTGCCACACATGATGGGTGCTCTTAATGCCAGCCAGAGTGCCGTAAATCTCAGCTTAAGCCTCTTTTTAATTTTTTTCTCGTTCGGAATACTTTTCTGGGGACCTGTCAGTGAAAAGTACGGGCGTAAGCCTATACTGATGAGTGGGTTGTTGCTGTATATTGCAGGAAGTGCCGGCTGCGCTATGGCTGTAAACGTCGAGATGTTGATTGTTTCAAGAATTTTTCAGGCGTTTGGAGGTGGAGCAGCAGAAGCCGTTGCGACGGCCATGGTTAAAGATTTGTACAGTGGCAGGAAACGTGAGCGGGTTCTTGCTGTTGTCATGGCAATGGTTGTTGTTGCCCCGGTGATTGCTCCTGTTCTGGGTGCATTTATTTTTAAATTCCTTTCATGGCGTTCTATTTTCTGGTTTCTGACTTTTTTTGCCTGCGTGGCAGCCCTGATGTCATCCTTTCTGGATGAAACACTTGCCACACGTTATGAAGGGTCTGTCCTGCATTCACTCGGCAGGTTGGGAATAGTTCTTAAAAACCCCGGTTTTTCATCGCTCCTGTTGAATTTTTCCATTGTTCATCTGCCGCTGCTTGCTTTTATTGCTTCATCCGCTTTTATTTACATCAACGGTTTCGGTATGAATGAACAGGAATACGGATTGTATTTTGGATTCAACGCCGTGGGTTCATTAATAGGCCCGTTGCTTTTCATGCGCTTATCAAAATTTGTTAACAGCAGAACAATTATCACCGTCAGCCTGAGTATGATGCTGATCTGCGGGATTCTTCTGGAGTTGTTCGGGCCAAAATCGCCGATTTTTTTTGCTGCGATAATGTTTGTCTGCACCATAGGTGTAAGCATGATGCGCCCTCCATCTGCGAACATCCTATTATCTCAGCAGGATGGGGATACCGGCTCTGCTGCATCTCTCATAAATTTTACTGCGCTGTTTCTGGGAAGTATCGGAATGTATCTGATTTCACTGGCAACTGAAAATCCAATACCCGTGCTTGGGATTATGATGATCTTTATCGGTGCGGCCTGCTGTATTTCGTGGCTCCTGCTGCGGAACAGGTCATTTGTAAGAAAATAGGTATTTATTATTTTGTATTAAGATCAGGCCCCACAGTGATAAACTACAGGGCCTTTTTTAATTTAAAAAAGCCTTCGTAATTTTAAATCACGAAGGCTTTTAACATAAAGGAATTATGAAGATTTTATCTTTATTTTTCCTTTATCCTCCCACCGATACATTAGGGCAATGGGGTTTGACCAGATCTTTCAGGTAGAGCACGTGTTCTCTGTCAGGAGGGTTGACTCCCTTTAGAGGGTAATCCCGGTCAAGTTGCTCCCATTTTGGTTCTCCCAGCCTGTGATACGGAAGAATATCAAGTCCCTGCACACTGTTTCCCAGAGATTCGACAAACTCAGCTGTAGCTTTAATGTTCTCCTCCGAGTCATTTTTGCCCGGAATAAGCGGGATTCTTATTCTGATGTCTATGCCCTTTTGAGCTGCCATGCTGATATTGTTGAGAATCTGCCTGTTCGGGGCTCCGGTCAGCTTCTCGTGACTTGCCGAATCCATATGCTTGATGTCCGTCAGCAGAAGATCCACATGATCGAGTACTTTGGAAAAAGTTTCCTCGGGGCACATAGCGCAACTTTCAATAGCTGTATGAAGTCCGCGTTTACGGGCCTCTTTCAGAGCTTCGATCAAAAATTCGGGTTGCATGGTGGGTTCTCCGCCGGAGAATGTTATCCCGCCATTGGAGTTTTGGTAAAAAAGGCGGTCTCTCTCGACTTCTTCCATCACTTCGGCAACAGTCATGTAACGGCCGACAATGGTCATGGAGCCAGCGTAACATTTTTCAATGCATTCACCACAGTATGTGCATTTATCCCTGTCTATTTCAACTTTGAAATCTTCATGGATAGTTATCGCATTTTCCGGGCAGAGAGTCGCACATTTTACGCATCCTATACAGTGATGGGGAACGCGCATTATTTCAGGTTTTAGACTCATGGACTCAGGGTTTTGACACCATTGGCATCTCAAGGGGCATCCTTTGAGAAAAACAAGAGTGCGGATACCTCCACCGTCATGAACTGCAAAACGTTGAATATCGAAAACAAGACCTGTAAGCGGGGCTTTGTTTTTATCCTCTAGGCTGAATCTGTGCTGGCGTTCTTTCCATCTCATTATTTGGTCCTGTTATGAACGGCCCCGGTCTGCGCGACCGGGGCCTGAAGTCTTAGAATGTTTGTTCAGTACGGGCCAGAATGTCATCCTGGAGTGATTTATCAAGGGCTGTATAAAATGCGCTGTAGCCGGCAACGCGAACTACAAGACCTTTGTATTTTTCAGGGTTTGCCTGAGCATCCAGCAATGTATCACGGCTGATGACGTTATACTGGACATGGAATCCACCGTTCTGGAAGTAAGTCTCAGTAACCGCTTTAAGGTTATCCAGTCCTTTTTCACCTTCAAGAGCAGAGGGATGGAATTTCTGGTTAAGCAGTGTTCCGTTGGATGCAATTTCGTGATCCAGCTTGGCGACAGAAAGAACTGATGCCGTAGGACCGCAGGAATCATATCCGGAGATAGGTGAAACGCCGTCTGCAAGCGGAGTCCATGCTTTTCTGCCGTCAGGGGTTGCCATTACAACAGAGCCTAAAGGCACATTGGCTGATGCCGGATAGAGTCCCGGCTGGAACTTGCCGCCACGGGGATTGGTATATTTGTTGACTTCATTGCAGTATGCAAGAGCTGCTTCCCTTGCGATCTCATCTGCGAAATCATCATCATTACCATATTTGGGCGCACGGTTGATAAGCATCTGGCGCAGATCTTCCATTCCTTCAAAGTTCTTGGCCAGTGCATCATGAAGTTGTTCCAGAGTTATAGCTTTATCTTCAAATACAAGCTTTTTGATAGCACTCAGTGAATCACCTGCGTTGGCAACTCCAACTCCCTGCGGGCCGGTAAAGTTGTAATGTGCTCCACCTTCCTGAAGTGAAAGACCTTCTGAGATGCAGTCATCAACAAGTGACGACAGGAAAGGCAGCGGGCAGTGTTTTGCATGTGACATATCAACAGCGTTGTCTGCTGCTGCCATGAGTTTTACAAAGTATGCAGTCTGCGTTTTGTATGCTTCCATCACATCGTCAAATGATTTGAATGAATCTATATTACCTGTCTTAGGTCCGAGCTGCTTTCCGGTTCTCTGATCCACTCCGTCATTGAGGCTTAGTTCAATGATTTTAGCCATATTGTAGAATGCTGCATCGTGCCAGCCTTCTGTCTTTCCGCCAACCTGTGGTTCAACACAGCCGATGATGCCGTAATCGCGGGCATCTTCACGTTCCAGACCGCGTGCAAGCAGAGCCGGAACAATGACTCTGTCATTGTAGTATGCCGGGTATCCAAGACCCATACGGCTCAGTTCGGCTGCTTTGTGGTAGAGCGGATCAGGAGTGCCTTCATGGATGCGTATGGAAAGAGATGGAGCGTAAAGCTTGGTGTTGGCACTGGCCTGAAGGATAAGATAGGACATAGCGTTGGTTGCATCGGATCCGTCACGTTTCTGTCCTCCCACTATCAGGTTCATAAACATGGGGTATCCGGCAAAAGCCATGGTCGAATCTTCGTCACGGACCTTGTTCAGTTCAGAGAACTTGATCCAGAGCATATCAAGAAGTTCCTGCGCTTTTTCAACGGTAATGTTGTCCATTTTAAGGAATGGATTCATGTACTGGTCGAAACGCATTGGTGAAATTGAATGTCCGTTGGATTCAATCTGGATGACAAGATGGATAAACCAGAATGACTGAAGAGCTTCCTGAAATGTTTCAGCAGGTTCAGCAGGAACCTTGCGGCAGATGCGGGCTATTTCCATAAGCTCGGCTTTGCGTTCCGAGTCTTCACTTGCTGTAGCCATCTTTTCAGCAAGAACTGCGAATCTTTCAGCAAAGGCGATAACCGCTTTGTTGGAGATGATGACAGACTTCAGGAAATGCATTTTATTAAGCTGTGATGAATCTGAAAAATCTATTTCAGCAAGCCGCTCTTCAGCTTGAGCAATTATGGAATTAAGACCTTTGGTCAGGACTTTTTCGTAGTTGGCTGAGATGTGTCCCACACCATTATAAAAATAGTTTCCAACCGTGTAGACAACCTCATTATGAGCTTCAAGAGATTCTGGAGGCATGAGATTAGAGGCAATCTCGTTTACTGTTTTACCATCCCAGTAAGAAAATGCGTCACGCAGTTTTGTTTTTACATCTTCGGAGATAAGGAACACGTCAGCTGTACGTTTTTCAAGACGGTCAAGTTCAGCTTCAACCCATTTGCAGGAAAATTCAGGAAATATTGGAGCTGATCTGGGCATGGAACATTGGTTTCCGACAATAACCTCATCATCCTGAATAAAAATTGACATGTTGGACAGGATCTTTTCCAGAGCTTTGGCTCTGCGCACGGGCATGGGCTGTCCTTCAGTTTCCTTATAGGCTTCAGTAATGAGAACAGCGCGCTCAGCGCATATAGCCGGAGAGGTATTAAGAAAACGGTCCAGAATTTTTTTGATACGTTCAGACGCTCCAACACTCTTCGGGATTTCAACACCTGGTTTGTTTTTGGTCATTGTTCCATTCCTTATTCTTAATGGTTTATTTAAATCCTGTTCTTTTATTTGTAATAAGCTGCAAGGCCGGCTTCGGCACAAGCCGTGTCCTCTTCCACACTTCCTCCGCTGACACCTATTGCACCTATTATTTTACCATCTTCTTCAATAGGCAGACCTCCTCCGAAAATTACAATCCTTCCATTGTTTGAATGCTGGATTCCATAAAGCTGTTCACCCGGCTGTGAAATTGAACCCAGAGTTGCGGTGGGCATTTTTACCGCCACAGCGGTAAAAGCCTTGTTGAGTGACAGATCAATGCTGGCCAGCAGAGCGTCATTCTGGCGTACATGGGCTACTAGATTAGCTCCCTGATCAACTACCGCGATGACCATGGGAACTCCGATTTCTTTTGCTTTTTTTTCAGCTGCGGCAATCATATGCAGTGCAGTTTTAGTATTCACCGGCATTTGGGTCCTCCTGAATTTTTCAAGGAATATCCGTGGTTATTCTGGGTCCATGTCGACAGTCTTGCTCTGGTCCGGGCAGACTCAGATAAACAGGAATTCCCCTTGCTCAATACATTAAGAGAAAATTGTGCCAGAGATAATAATATTTGATATTTTAATATGTTAAATAGTAAAGAGAGATTTTTTTATTGTTCCTTAATTTTGATTTGTCACCCCTGGTTGACAAGGTGAGACATTAAAATCAGGTGTTCGGCTGCAAATCACAGACAGTGTAAGGATTTTTACAGGATGTTACTTTAGTTGACATCTTTCATGCTAAAGTTGTCAGCTCTATGCTTTATAGACTTTAAGAAATGTGATGTGTGTCATTATGGGGCTATAATCTTAGTGCTTTGTCTAAAAAATATGTATTGCTATAAGAATGTAGTTCAATTCATTGTGTTGTGCTAAAATAATAAAAAGATATTTTTTGTGCTTTAATAACCGGTAAAGATATTTGTTGGGCATTTTTTGTACCGCACAATTGTTATTTCGCATATTTCAACATTAAAAACATGTTTAGAGTATAAAGCTAAAAATGGATTCAGAAAAAGTTTTTTCAAATAACACGGCGCAGTTGCCGGAAGATTTTCTTGAAGAGATTAATCTGCTGCGTGGAAGGATAGAGGAACTTGAGGCTTCACAGTCACTTTGTGGAAATCTGGGCGGCAGATGTTCGGTAAAAAACAGTTGGGACGGACTTAGTAAAAGTGAAGAAGAGTACCGCTTTGAGGATTACTTTGATGTTGAGGCCTTGCAGAAAATTCAGGACGCATTTTCAGAAGCAACCAACGTCGCGTCAATCATAACCGATCTTGACGGCCGTCCTATTACAAAACCCAGCAGGTTCTGCCGGTTATGCCGGGACCTTATCCGCAGGACTCCCAAGGGCTTGAAAAATTGTATGCGCTCTGATGCTTCTTTCGGAACCAAAAGTCCTCTGGAGCCGATAACTCGGCCCTGTCTAAGTGGTGGATTATGGGACGGAGGTACCAGTTTTTATGTTGGTGACCGCCACATTGCCAACTGGATAGTGGGACAGGTTCGCTGTCCGCCGCAGGACGATGAGCGGATCAAATCCTACGCCCGTGAAATCGGCGTGGATGAAGATGTGTTTATGGATGCTTTGAGTGAAGTCCCGGTGATGTCCCGCGAGCAGTTTTTAAACGTCTGCAACGCATTATGTCTTATTGCTAATCAGCTTTCTATTCTGGCCCGTAAAAATTTTCTTCAGGCTCAGGCTATTGAAAGAAGGCACGTTGCGGAAGCGGCTCTAAGAGAGAGTGAGGAAAGATTCCGCCAGCTTGCACAGTCTACTTTTGAAGCAATTTTTTTCCATCATGAAGGAGAAATCCTTACTTCCAATAAAGCCGGGCAGAGGGTTTTCGGCTATAATCAGGAGGATTTTTCAGGGCTTAGAATTGAAGATCTGGCCACTCCTGATTACAGGAATCTGGTTCGTGAATACACTTCTGAAAATCGTAAATCCCGCTTTGACGCCAACTTTCGCAACCGTGACGGTAAAGAACTGATTTGCGAAATTCAGCAGCGTGAAATTATATTTCAGGGAGAAAAGGTAAGTGTCTGCGCTATTCGCGATATTACTGAAAGAGTTGAATCCGAGCGACAGGCCAAAGAAAAAGAGCAACAGCTGATTCAGGCTGATAAAATGGTTTCACTGGGAATTCTTGTCTCCGGTATGGCGCATGAAATTAATAACCCGAACAGTTTTATGACCCTTAACCTCCCGTTAATGGATGAAATCTGGGCGGATATTTCACCTGTGCTTGAAGATTATTATCATGAGAATGGAGAATTCCTTGCCGGAGGGCTTGAGTACTCGGAACTAAGGAGTTTCATGCCCGATCTGCTGTCCAGAATGCGTGAGGGGGCTACGCGCATAAGCGGCATAGTCAACAGTCTCAAGGATTATTCCAGACTCCAGCCCGGTGAACTTATGTGGGATGTTGATCTCGACAGTGTTATTAAAAATTCGTTGCGGCTTTTAGAAAATATGATCAGCAAAACCACGCAGAAATTTAAAATTGATCTTGCTGACAACCTGCCTCCAGTGCGCGGAAACTCGCAGCGACTTTCACAGGTGCTGATAAATCTGCTTGTTAATTCCTGTGAAGCTCTAACTGACCGCAGTCAGGGAATCTATCTCTCCTCCCGTTATGTTGAAGAAGAAAATAAAATTGACATAATTGTCTGTGATGAAGGGATAGGGATAAAAGAAGAGCATTTGAAAAAAATAATGGATCCTTTTTTTACTACTAAACGGAACTGCGGTGGGACGGGACTTGGATTGTCTGTATCTTCATCAATTGTTCAGGAACATGGTGGAGAGCTGGTATTTACGGCAAATCCGGGCGGTGGAACAGTGGCAAGATTTTCAATTCCTGTAACAGGGGAAGGGGAAAAGGATGCATAAATCATCAGGACTGACACCAAGATATCCTTTGCTGCTGGTTGATGATGAAGATTCATGGCTGCACAGCTTCAGAGCAACCTTAAAATCTCAGGGCATAGATAATGTTGTTCTTTTAAATGATGGAACAAAAGTCATGGAAACTCTTGGCTCCCGCATGTTCTGTGCCGTTGCCATAGACCTTATGATGCCTAATGTCTCCGGCGAAGACCTCATCCCCCGGATAGTGGAAGAGTTTCCTGAATTACCTGTGCTGGTTATTTCCGGGCTTAATGAAATTAAGTCGGTGGTCAACTGTATCCGTAAGGGCGCATTTGATTTTATTGTGAAAACCGAGGACAGAAATACCCTGATTGCCGGGATCAGGCATGCCATAGAAATTTTTGAACTGCGGCAGGAAAATACTTCATTACGGCAGAGATTTTTCAAGGATGGTCCGGACAGGCCCGAGCTTTTCAGTGAAATAATCAGCTCTCATAAGGATATGATATCTATATTCAAATATATTGAAGCAATATCAGAAACCTCAAGAGCTGTCCTTATTACCGGGGAATCAGGGGTTGGCAAGGAGCTTATCGCCCGGGCTGTCCACAAAGCCAGTGGACGCAAGGGACGATTTGTGCCTGTTAATGTTGCCGGTCTGGATGATAATATTCTTTCAGATACTATGTTCGGTCATAAAAAAGGGGCTTTTACCGGAGCAAGTGAATCGCGAATCGGGCTGGTGGAGAAAGCCAGCAACGGAACCCTTTTTCTGGATGAAATCGGCGATATGAGCCAGGTTTCCCAGACGAAGCTTTTGCGGCTTTTGCAGGAAAAAGAGTTCATGCCCATAGGCTCGGATATGGCTAAACGTTCAAGTGCAAGAATTGTTGCTGCTACCCACAAGCCCATAAGTGAGATGCAGGAGAGTGGTAAATTCAGGAAAGATCTTTTTTTCAGGCTGCGCGGGCATATCATCCAGATTCCGCCGTTAAGAAACAGAATGGAGGATCTGCCGCTTCTGATTTCATATTTCGTGGAAGAGACTAGGGCTGATACAGGAATGGACTTCAAGGCTTATGTACATGATATTGCATCTTTTTTAAGCGATTACTCTTTCCCCGGAAATATTCGGGAATTGCAGCACATGGTGCATGATGCGGCAAGTCTGTGCGGGGATGGTATACTTAAACCGGAGCACTTTAAAAATCTGCTCGGAGTTACTGAAAGTAACGGAAATGCTTTTGGTCAGTCCTCGTCTGTGGAAAATATAACTTTTGGGAACAGGCTGCCGACATTGCAGGAAGTCCGCTCGGAACTTTTTGATGAAGCACTTAGAAGGACAGATGGCAATCAATCTTCTGCTGCTCAGCTGATAGGTGTCAGCAGACAGGCCGTCAGCAAATACTGTAAGAAAAAAAATGTGGAGCAGGGATAAACATCCATTATATGAATGTTTAGTGGCAGCTTGAATTTACGATTGCAGAATAGGGAGCATGTAAAAAGGATATCAATCAATCGTAACAGTATGTGCGCTAATTAATGGTGAAGGTCTATATTTCTTTTAAATTTAGTATATTAAATAAGTACTGTTATTTTTATATATAACATATCCCTTTTAAAATCGTTAATATGTCAGCTAAAAATTGATAATGTTAAAGTTGTAAACCATAATTATAAAATAACACTGGAAACAGTATGTGCTGAATATGCCATAAGTTGTCTGCTGTTTTTGTAAAAATGGAATTTTATCAAACAGATGTGCTGTGTAGAAAAATGTTGTTGATATTCATTTATTAAGAAAATGTTAAAATACGTTAAAATCTGCACTGAATTTATTCTTGTGCTAAAAAATATCGCCTTGATAAAATTAAATTTTATTTATATTCTAAATGAATAAAGAATTGGTTCTTTGTGTACAGTTGTTGCTGTAAGTCCTTCTAAAATTGATATGTTTTTTAATGATGCAAAGAATCTCAGAGTGACTGGATTTTAGTCCTGATCCCTGCCGGGAAGGGCACCGCTAAGAAAAAGTGAGATACACTGCCGGAAGTGGGCAATACGGTTTTCAGTTTTATCCCAGCTGAATCCACCTATGGCGTCAAAGATAACTGCTCCTGTAAGCATATCCATCAGCATTTGTGCTGCGCTGGCAGTATTCTCAATTGACAGTTTACCTTGTTCACATTGCCGGTCCAGCCACTCAGTTAATTGAATCCTGTTTTTAATACCGCCGTGTGTTTTGAGAATTTCGCGCAGATTGGGGTGCTGCAGGGATTCAGTATTTGCCGTGCGAATGAAGGAGGCCCTTATTTCATATGCCTGCTGATCAAGTTCAATCATAAAAATTTTAGCCAGAGCTTCTTCTATGGGGAGTTCATCGCAGTCGCTGCTCAGGTCAATCATGCGCATTCTGTGTGATTCCACTACCGCTGCGAAGAGGTCTATTTTACCCGGAAAGAGTCTGTATAGCGTCTGCTTGGATATTTTGCATTGTGCGGCAATTTCGTCGGTAGAAGTCTTTCCATACCCGTTGTGAATGAATAATTCTTCTGCTTTGGCAACAATATCGGCCCGTCTTTTTTCATCCGACATCACCTTGGTACGGCCGCGTCTGGCATGTTTAGTTGTGTCGCTCATGTTAACTCCTTTTCACATTTTTTTACAATTGCCCGTATTGACACCAAAGCTTGAGGCAAATAAGAGTACTGCCAAGTACCGTAATTAATGCTCTTGCGAGGGTCAAGGAGGATCACATTGAAGATCACCAAAATTTATAAGAATGGATCTAAGTCGTCGCGGAAGGCCGTAACGACAGGAATTATAGCTTTGTTATTCCTGATGGTTTTAGGCGGCCTCGCAGGTTGCGACGAAAAAAAAGAAGACAAAAAAACTGAACGTCCGCCTGTTGAAGTGGGCGTTATAAAACTGCATAAGCAGCCTGTAAACCTCACCGCTGAACTGCCGGGCAGAACAACGGCATCAGTCATTGCTGACGTTAGACCGCAGGTTGACGGCATTATTCTGGAGCGTCTCTTCCGCGAAGGAAGTGAAGTCAAGGCCGGTGACGTTCTATATAAAATAGATCCCTCAACATACAAGGCCGAATATGACAGTGCCGTGGCTGCGCTTCGTCAGGCTGAGGCTGAACTGCCAAGCGCCCGCAGCAAGGCTATGCGTGACGCAAAGCTCATAAAGCACAAAGCGGTCAGCTCACAGGACTATGAAGATGCTAAAGCCGCATACGAAGCAGCCAAGGCAGCGGTGTCTTCTGCAAAGGCAAGAAGGCAGACTGCCCGCATCAATCTTGATCACACTGACATTAAGGCTCCTATAAGCGGCAGAATCGCAAAATCGTCCCTTACTCAGGGTGCCCTTGTGACTGCTAATCAGGCGACGCCACTTACAACTATTCGTTGTCTCGATCCCATAAATGTTGACCTCACCCAGTCCAGCACGAGTTTTCTGAACCTGAGACAGGAAATCGCTTCCGGGCGTATCCAGATATCAGGATCTGCTATAAAGGTAAAACTTCGTCTTGAAAACGGAAGTCTGTATCCCATTGAAGGTATTCTTAAATTTGCGGAAGCTAACGTAGATGAAGACACCGGAACATATATAATGAGGGCAGAATTCCCTAATCCGGATCGTCTGCTTCTTCCCGGCATGTATGTGCGGGCTATTATCACCGAAGGTGTTGTTACCGATGCTTTCCTTGTTCCGCAGATGGCTGTGAGCAGAAATACCAGAGGTGAGCCTATTGCCATGTTCGTTAATAAAGAAGGTAAAGTAGAACAGAGAACTCTTACTGTTCGCAGAGACCTCGGCAATAACTGGCTTGTCGAATCCGGTGTGAATGAAGGTGACATGGTAATCGTTAAAGGATTGCAGTTCATCAGTGCCGGAGCACCTGTCAGAACCAAAGAAATGGTTGTCATTGATGAAACCGGACAGATCAGACCAAAGGAACAGGCCGGAAACATGGATTCTTCGGCTAAAGGCTCTGTAAAAGCCCAAGTAAATAAAGGATAGGCTCCCATGTCCGAATTTTTTATTAATCGCCCCATCTTTGCATGGGTCATAGCAATAGTAATCATGCTTGCCGGACTTCTGGCGCTGAATACTCTATCTATATCGCAGTATCCTGACATTGCTCCGACAACGGTCAGAATTACCAGTACCTATCCCGGTGCTGATGCGAAAACTGTTGAAAACTCGGTCACCAAAGTTATTGAACAGGGCATGACCGGACTTGATAATCTTGACTATATGACCTCGACATCAGAGTCCACAGGTCGTTCTGAAATATCAATTACTTTCACCAACGCTGCAAACTCCGATGTAGCCCAGATGCAGGTTCAGAATAAACTGCAGCAGGTTACAGCCCAGTTGCCTGATATTGTTCAGACAAACGGACTCAGTGTTACCAAGTCTTCAACCAGCTTTCTGATGGTTATAGGTTTTGTTTCAACTGACGGAAGAATGTCATCTGTTGACATCGCTGACTTTGTAGACAGTTCATTGAACGATACTTTGAAACGTGTTGAAGGTGTTGGTGATACAAGGCTTTTTGCTTCGGCTTATGCCATGCGTGTCTGGCTCAATCCTGATATGCTTGCCAAGTATTCACTTATGCCCGGTGACGTTGCCAGAGCTGTTGAAGCTCAGAACACCCAGATTTCAGCTGGACAGCTCGGCGGTCTGCCTGCCCATAAAGGACAGCAGTTTCAGGCTACTATTACCGCCAGAAGCAGACTTCAGACTCCTGAGCAGTTTCGTAATGTAATTATTAAAAGTGCTAAAGACGGTTCTCTGGTGCGCATAAAAGACGTCGCCCGGGTAGAGCTTGGTGCTGAAAGTTATACTACAAGTGGTACATATAACGGGAAACCCGCTGCTGGTCTTGCCATTCAGCTGGCAACCGGGGCAAACGCCATTAAGACCGCTGAGTCCGTTGAAGCTGCTCTTCAGAAACTCCAGCCGATTTTCCCAGAAGGTGTTGACGTTGTATATCCTTACGACACAACCCCGTTTGTAAAACTTTCTATCCATGATGTTATTGAAACCCTGATTGAAGCCATTATTCTGGTCTTCATTGTTATGCTGCTCTTTTTGCAGAACATCAGGGCGACTTTTATTCCGACCATTGCTGTTCCGGTTGTTTTGCTGGGAACTTTCGCCGTGCTGTCAATAGCCGGATATTCGCTCAATACTCTGACCATGTTCGCGATGGTTCTGGCCATCGGTCTGCTGGTTGATGACGCCATTGTCGTTGTTGAAAACGTTGAGCGTGTTATGGAAGAAGACGGACTGTCGCCGAAAGAGGCCACGCGGAAGTCAATGAAAGAAATTTCCGGTGCTCTTGTCGGTATTGCGACGGTACTTTCGGCAGTTTTTATTCCTATGGCATTCTTCGGTGGGTCTGTAGGTGTTATTTACCGGCAGTTTTCGGTAACCATTGTTTCGGCGATGATTCTTTCCGTGCTTGTTGCACTTATCCTGACACCTGCACTTTGTGCCACACTGCTTAAAACCCCGGCTGAATCAGGGGCTAAAAACAGATTTTTCAACTGGTTCAACAGAGTCTTCGACCGCGGAACTCTGGCATACAGAAACGGTACGGAGTGGATTGTCCGCAGAGTCGGACGTTTCATGGTTATCTTTCTGATTCTTGCCAGTGTCATGGTCTGGCTTTTCGTTAAACTGCCCAGTTCCTTCCTGCCTATGGAAGATCAGGGTATTCTGTTCTCAATGGTACAGCTTCCTGTTGGTGCTCCGCAGGAACGGACCATAGAAGTTCTTGATAACATCAGTAATTATTTCAGAACAAAAGAAAAAGATGCTGTTGAAGGTGTCTTCACCACTGTAGGTTTCAGTTTCAGTGGAGCCGGACAGAATGTCGGTATCGCTTTTATCCGCCTGAAACCCTTTGAGGAGCGTCAGTCTCCCGGACTGTCTGCTCAGGCGGTTGCCGGAAGATCAATGGCTGCATTTTCCCAGATGAAAGAAGCCATGATTTTTACTCTTGCTCCTCCGGCTATTCATGGTATCGGTAACTCAAACGGTTTTGACTTTTATCTGCAGGATATCAATGGGGCAGGGCATGAAAAGCTCATGCAGGTCAGAAACCAGATGCTTGGCATGGCCGCACAGAGTCCTCTGCTGATGAATACCCGTCCTAACGGGCAGGAAGATGAACCACAGTATCATATTGACGTAAATGAGGCCAAAGCCAGTGCGCTCGGTCTTGATTTCTCGGATATCAATACCACACTCTCCACTGCATGGGGTAGTGACTATGTAAACGACTTCATTGACAGGGGACGCGTAAAACCCGTTTACCTTCAGGGAGACAGCATGTTCCGCATGCAGCCCAGTGATGTAGGTCGCTGGTATGTGCGTAACAACGCAGGAACAATGGTACCGTTTACTTCTTTTGCTTCCGGTCGCTGGGCCTATAACTCTCCGCGTCTTGAAAGGTTCAACGGTGCATCCGCTGTTGAAATTCAGGGTGAAGCCGCTCCGGGAGTAAGTTCCGGTGACGCAATGAATAAAATGGAGAGTATTGTTTCCCAGTTGCCCAGAGGCTTTAACCTGCAGTGGGCCGGTCTATCAGCTCAGGAAAAATTATCAGGAAGTCAGTCAGGACCATTGTATGCCCTGTCACTGCTGGTTGTGTTCCTGTGTCTGGCTGCACTGTATGAAAGCTGGTCTATCCCGTTTGCGGTTATCCTAGCTGTTCCGATCGGTATTTTCGGAGCACTTGCAGCGGCAACTCTTTTTGGACAGACTAACGACGTTTATTTTAAGGTCGGGTTGCTGACTACTATCGGTCTGACAGCAAAGAATGCTATTCTTATTATCGAATTTGCTGTTGCCGAGCAGGAGGCCGGGCTGGGTGTTCTCGAAGCGACCCTGCTGGCTGCAAAGCAGAGGCTGCGTCCGATTCTTATGACCTCGTTTGCTTTCATACTCGGTGTTCTGCCGCTTGCGGTTGCATCCGGTGCAGGCTCGGGAGCCCAGAACTCCGTCGGTATCGGCGTTATGGGTGGTATGATTTCGGCAACTATCATTGGTATATTTTTTATTCCATTGCTATATGTTGCCCTGCGAAAAGTTTTCAAATTCAAACCTCAGCATCCTGATGCGGGTTAGTCGTAGCAGACCGGAGTTAATACAAAAAATGTCAGTTAAAGGTAAAAGCTCAGCAGTTATGAAAAAAAGTTCATCGGAATCTTCTTCCCGTTCATTTGCGGGAGTTCTGCTGATCAGTGCCGTAATGGCTCTGATGCTGTCCGGATGTGCTGTCGGACCTGATTATCATCAACCTCATCTGGATCTTCCCGGGCAGTGGAATGCGACTCAGACGTCGCTGGACAATGCCACTGATCCGGAAGTTGAAAATGCTACGGAACCGGTTGAGTCACCACGGCTTGAAGACCTCAAAAAATGGTGGACTTCACTTGGAGACCCCATCCTTGATAAGCTGATTGATGATGCCGTTAAAGGCAATCTTGATGTTGCTTCAGCTCAGGCCAGAGTCCGTGAAGCCAGAGGCACATACCGTCAGGCTGGCGGTTCGCTGCTGCCTCAGGTTGATGGCGGGGCTTCAGCTATAAGGACTGGGTACGGTAAGAAATCTTCTCAGTCTATGAATGGTAAAAGTAACTACTTTACCACTTTTCAGGCCGGCTTTGATGCCAGCTGGGAACTGGATTTCTTTGGTAAAAATAGACGTATACTGGAAAGTGCCAAATACGGCCTTGATGCGGCAAATGAAGATCTGAGATCAACTCTGCTCACTCTTATAGGTGATATTGCTATCAATTATGTGCGAGCCAGAGGATATCAGACCAGAATTGCTCTTGCTAGAAATACAGCATCGTCACAGCGTGAAACAGCTAGATTGACCCGTGAGAAATTCCTCGTCGGTTCTTCCTCAGCTGTTGATATGGATAGAGCGGAAGCTGACGTCAACACGACTGAAGCGGATATACCTGATTTTGAAACCTCATATTATCAGGCTGTTCACAGGTTGGGAATTTTGCTGGGCCAGCCACCGGCAACGCTTTTGAAAGTAATGCACGAACCGGCACCAATTCCTGTTCCTAAAAGGGAACTTCCCGTAGGTGTTCCGGCCAATATACTTTTGAACCGTCCTGATGTTCGTATGGCTGAACGTCAGCTCGCTGAATATACTGCCAATATCGGGGCTGCGGAAGCTCTTCGTTATCCTTCGATTTCATTGACAGGCAGCATAAACACTTCAACTACCAAATTTGATAATGTGTTTGATTCTTCAACCATAGGCTGGGCTATCGGACCTACGCTGACCATCCCCATTTTCAATGGCGGACAGCTTAAAGCCGGAGTTGATATTGCTGTTGCACAAAGAGATCAGTCTTATTACGCATACAAGGCCGTAGTCCTTTCAGCTCTTGAAGATGTGGAAAATTATACAATTGCAATGTCCAGAGCCAAAAGAAAATTGAAAAGCCTTTCTAAAGCTGCACGCAATTACCGTGAAGCAACAAAGCTTTCAAGACTGCTTTACCGCAACGGTGCAATCGCAATTCTTGATGTTCTTGACTCCGAACGGTCATTGTATTCAGCAGAGGATAACTTCGTGTTGAGCAAAATAGCTATAACCGAAAGTTATATCTCGCTGGCAAAAGCTCTTGGCGGCGGCTGGGATAAAGCTCTGGATTCAGGCAAGCCTCTTGAGTTTGACGAGAAAGGCGTGCTGAAAAAAGTTTCAGCTGAAAAAGCCAGTGTTGAAAAGAAAAAATAAATCTGAATCAGACTGTTTCTAATAGAAAATGTAAGAACGGCCCGAGTTTTATTCGGGCCGTTTTTTATTGATATTGCGGATGCTGAACTTAAAAAGGTCGTTGTGCTCGTGTAAAATTATCTGAGCTTATGCTAAGTTTGTTATGATTTAAAAAGAAATATCCTTCCGTTTTAGTATGGCATGAGTGTTGCTACTTTAAAGATCACTTTTAAATTTGTCCTGAAATGTAATAAAAACTTAATCTAGTTCCATAAGTTGAGTTTGTAGGGATATATTTGTGCAAAAACATGCAGTCATATTTGTGCAGAATGTGCAGCATCGTGCAAAAAATTATGAGTTTTACAGGAGTGTTGAGTGGCGAAAAACAGGAAAGCTGTAAAAGGTAAGAATAATACTGTTACCATAGTTTCGGCGGTGGTTATTGCCCTTGTTGTGGGCCTTTATTTTGGCGTGGCGGTTATTCCGGCGGTAAAGGACAGCTCCACTGAAGAAAGAGTAAGTCGCAAAGGTAATGACATGTCAGGCAGGATTTCCGAAGCTAAAGCAAGGGTTGAGCAGGAACCCGGATCAGCAGCCTTGTGGGCAAAGCTTGGAGACCTCTATTTTGATAGCGGACAGCATTATGAAGCAATTGATGCCTATAAGGCTTCACTGGCCATTGAACCTGAAAACTCGCATGTGCTGACTGATTTGGGCGTTATGTATCGCCGTACAGATCGCCCGAAGCTGGCCGTAGAATGCTTTGATAAAGCAATAGAAGCTTCGGCAGACAACTACACTCCATATTTTAATAAAGGTATTGTTCTTTATTATGATCTCCATGATAAGGATGCCGCAATTAAAAGCTGGCAGCAGCTTCTGGACCGGAATCCAGATGCCAGAACTCCCAGCGGTAAGCCTTTAAGACAAATGATTCAGGAACTCTCCTGAATATAAATATATAGGTCCCCTTTGACGTTGAATTAAAGTGGGGAAAAACGGCTCTCAAGCTAACTTGGGAGCCGTTTTTTATTGATCATGCATAATAATCGTAATTGAATAAAATATAGTCAGTTTTTAGATTCAATGCCGTATTTTTTGATTTTGTTATCAAGGGTGGTGCGGGTAATATTTAGTATCCTCGCGGCTTCACTTTTATTCCAGCCCGTTTCTGCAAGAGTTTCGCGGATAGCTATTTTTTCTATCTCATAAAGGGGTTTGCCTCCAACATGGCTTGAAGCTTCACTACCAGCTTCTACAGCCGGTTTTTCATTATCTTCAAGACCATCAACTATTGTCGGTGGAAGGTCTTTTTCAGAGATATATTCTCCGGCAGTCAGGATAACGGCACGTTCAACAGCATTTTCAAGTTCACGGACATTTCCGGGCCATTTATAGTGGTTGAGTTTGTCCATTGCTCCCGGAGTAAAGCCTTTTATTTTCTTGCGGTTGCGTTCTGCAAATTTTGATAGAAAGAAACTTGCCAGCAGTGGAATATCCTCCGGGCGATCAGCCAGTGCCGGTATTTTTAAACTGACAACATTCAAACGGTAGTAGAGGTCCTCCCTGAAATTTCCTTTGCGGGCTTCTTCCTGCAAATCCCTGTTGGTCGCTGCAATTATACGCACATCCACCTTTAGAATTTCGTCACTTCCAACCCGCTGAATTTCTCCTTCCTGCAATGCTCTGAGCAGTTTGGACTGCATCGGCATGGGAATCTCCCCGACTTCATCGAGAAAAAGAGTTCCGTGATCGGCCTGAACAAATCTGCCGTCACGTTTTTTATCCGCCCCGGTGAAAGAACCTTTTTCGTGACCGAAAAGTTCTGACTCCAGCAGTGTATCCGTCAGGGCTGCACAGTTGACGGTGACCAGTTTTGCGTTTTTGCGGTTGCTTTCGGAATGTATGGCTTTGGCGAAGAGTTCTTTTCCTGTTCCACTTTCTCCAAGTATGAGCACTGTGGCCTCGGTTTCGGCAACTGTTTTGACCATTTCCAGCAGTTTTTTTACCGGCTCACTCCGACCTATAATACCGGAAGCGCCTTCTTTGGAGATTCTTTCTTTAAGATTTTTATTTTCTTCAATCAGGTTCATGTGCTCAAGGGCGCGCTCAAGAGTAAGTTTTAATTCATCAAAATTTAGCGGTTTAGTCAGGTAATCGTAAGCACCGATCTTCATAGCCTCCACAGCGGTATCTACAGAAGAGTAGGCCGTCATAATAATTACCGGTATGGAAGGATTGATTTCTTTAATTCTGCTCAAAGCTTCTATTCCGCCGACTTTAGCCATGCGGACATCCATTAAGATTGCGTCATAAGGATTTTCGGCGACGCTTTGTATTGCATCTGAACCATCCTCAACTCCGAATGGTTTGTGGCCCCATCCTGAGATGATTGTGCAGAGCATGGAAAGATGAGCTTTGTCATCGTCAACAACAAGAATATCAGCACCCATTTTATTTTTCCCTGTTATCAGTGGTTAATGGAATGGTTATTTTAAATGTGGTCCCCTCGGGTCCTGTTTTTTCAATTTCAATGCGGCCATCGTGTGCTTCAACTATTTTTTGCACGATTGCCAGCCCCAAGCCAGTCCCGGATGGTTTAGTTGTATAGTAGGGGTTGAAAATCCTGCCGAGATCGCCTTCCGGCAATCCCTGACCTGTATCACTGACCGCAATGAAAAGCTGATCGTCCTTCTGTTCTGTGGAGACACTCAGTGTTCCACCATCGGGCATAGCCTGAATTGCGTTAACATAGAGGTTGATCAGGGTCTGTGCCAGACGGTCGGGATCGACTTTTACCTTTGATACATTGCCGTCCTGATGCGTTTCAATTTTGACCGAGGCTGACTGGGCTTCCTGTCTCACAAGCCGCAGGGAGGATTCTATTAATGCGGCTACCTCTGTTTCTTTTATTTTCAGGTCTGCTGGTCTGGCCATTTCCAATAGTTCGGAAATTACTCTGTTGAGCCTGTCCACCTCGGAAGTCATCACTTCGGAAGCTTTGCGGTTTTCACTGCCTTCAGGGAAAAGCGAACCGAAGTAAGTTGCATAACCTTTAATTGAACTAAGCGGATTGCGGACTTCGTGGGCAACTCCTGCTGCAAGCTGACCGATAGTTGCCAGTTTATCGGCTTTGCGGATACGGTTTTGCAGTCTGCGAACTTCGGTCATATCACGGATCATGTACATCATCCCTATGGATTCATTCTCCGAAGTTACTATGCTGCTGATATTGATAGATACCGGGAATTCCCGATTTGAAAGGGCCTTAAGGTTCATCTCTCTGTTTATTATGGGAGTTCCTTCGCCCATGACCTTTTCACCAAGTTCAACAATCTTTTGAGGGAGAATTTCGGCTGCAGTTCTGCCGGGCCTGAAAACATCTCTGGCAAGCATTTGTCTTGCCGCTGGGTTGATAAAGATGACTTCACCCTGTTGTGAGCAGGCAATGATTGCTTCCGGGAGATTCTCAACAATTTCCTCAGTGATGGCTCTGCTGTCCTGCAAAAGTTTACGGGATCGCAGGTGGCTGTTCATCCAGAAAAGTGACACAAATCCACCCAGCCCGAGCAGCAGTAGAGTCCCGGACATTGTCATGGTCATTGAAATATCTTCACTCACAGCTTTTTTAAAAGGCTGGAGGTCCATCCCGATGAAAATTATATTTTTATTTTGGGAAGAGGAAATATTGCTTTTGTTTGACTGCCATCTGTGACCGGGGAAAAAACCGTTTCGGTCCCACCTGCCGCGTCCTCGCATCATGCCCATATGATGCATTGATTCTCTCTGGTTGTGGCTTACAGTATTTGATTTAACAGGGGTAAAATTTTTGTAGACTTCAAATGCTCCACTTTTATCCGGTCTGATTATCCGCCATTTGGTAGTATTTGAAGCTTTCAGTCTTTTCAGCGCCAGAGCTGGTAGAAGCTTTTTGCCGATAAGATTTTTATGGCTTGAGGCCAGCACAATTCCTTTCTCGTCCACAATGGTAATGTAAAGAATGTCTGGAAGTTCGGAAGTTTCGTCAATGAGACGTTGAATGTCTGCTTCCTGCCCCATCCAGCCCATCATTCCTGTTCTTGTTGCCGCTTCAAAAGATCTGATTAGTGCGGTTCCTTTTTCACTTAATATTTTCACCGTGTATTTTTTGCCGTGGCTGTAATTCATAACAGCCAGAGTAAGGATAACCACGACCAGTATCGCGCTGGCACCGATAATTATCCACGGTGAAACATTTCCCAGATATGACTTTATTTTTTGCTTCATTTTTTTCTCGGTAGTCAAAAGAGCTGTTGTCTAATTTTTAGACAATTGTCTTTTACGTGTGTCTATTTTTTAAACATCTGCTTAATTTTTAAGCAAGCTTTCCTTTATCGTTTAAAAGGCTATTCCTTGTATTAAAGTATGTTATTCCAGTATATTAAATAGTGTAGACAGTGCTTGGCATCACTCTTGCCTTATACCATGCAAAAGGCGTTCAAACTTAAAAAAATATGGAGATAAAAAATGAAGAAGATCTTTATCGCACTCGCATTGGTTCTGGCAGCCGGTTTTGCTTTTAACTCAAACAGTGCTCTTGCATGGGGACATGGTCAGGGACACGGACAGGGAATGCACAACGGCTACATGATGAATGGCAACGGTCATGGAAATATGATGAATGGTAATGGTCGCGGATATATGATGAATGGTTCTAACGCGGCAATGTACAATAGCCCTGAGTATAAGAAGTTTATGAAGGAGACTCGTGATCTCCGCACCTCGCTTCGCGGTGACCGGGCAGAAATGAGAGCTATCATGGCAGGAACCAATCCTGACTCCAAGCGTGTAAGAGCTCTTGCAGAAGATATCAGCAGAAAGGAAGCCCAGCTCGCTGACAAGGCAGAAAGCAGTAACCTCCCAGTTATGCCGATGGGTCGCGGTGCAGGCTTTAATTGCCCCGGTTACGGACCGCGCAGGTAAGTATCTTACTCAGGGAGGGGCAGCCCTCCCTGAGTAGAATTTGAATCACAAAATTATAAAATCCGGAGAAGATATGTTTACAGGCGGATGGAATGGATTTTGTCCTAACGGTTTTCAGGGAGGTTATATGCATGGCGGTTTTATGGGCGGTGGACTCATGGGTGGAGGAGGTTTTGTGGGCTTGATTTTTAATATTCTAATTATCGCTCTGGTAGCTTATCTGATTTTTAAGCTGGTTCAGAATCTGAATAATAACAATGTGCAGCGCAATGAAGGAACAAGCCGCAGCAATCGTGTTGATACAGGCGAGATTTTGAGAGAGAGGTTTGCCAGAGGTGATATCAGTGAAGAAGAATACCTCAGGAAAAAGGATATTCTCGGAAATTGAAACAAATTATCAGACTAAAAATATGAAAGCCTTTTGCAGTAAAATTGAACCGATCCGGATCTAGCCATTGAACCGGGGGTTATCATGAGCAATATTGATCTTTCCAAAGCAACTCGTAAGTCTTTTGAAAATTATATAAAGACTGATCTACAGGAAAATTATCTCTATGTTCCCAAGCTCTATGCAAAATGGTTTACTGAATTAAGTAAGGGAAAATATTCTCATAAAAAACAGAAATAAGTATCTACCCCTGCCTTCAAGTTACTTGATGGCAGGGGCTTTTGGTTCAGTATTGATTTTATTTACAGCCTGCTGTGCTGCCCTTAAATTTAAAACAACTTAATTAAGGCCAGCCTTAATCAGCTGCTGATTTTACGAAGTCCAGAGGGTCGACATACCACGGTTCTGTTTCCACTTTTTCCTGAAAGATGATCCGGTCCTGTGGAACGGCTTTCGGCACTGCGGAATTGCTGCCGAACATGATCCCGTCTTTATCGCAATCGGTCGGAGGGTCATAAGGGTTTTGAGGATGCATATTCCTAAGCAGTCTGTAATGCTTCGAGTTGGTGTAGTGAATAGGGATGTAGGCATTGTTGCCCGTTTTTTTGGCCCTGCTGTAGTTCATGTAATTTACGGCTTTTTCGCTCATCCAGTATGAACGCCTGATGCCGTCAAAACATCTGAAGGTTGAGACCGGAAGGCGGGCTTCCTGAAGAAAGAGCATAGGTGTGCTCATATCAGTCATATCATACCCGGCCAGATATTTTTTGTAACCTTCAATGTCCGTTCCTTCCGGCATGATCAGAGTCCAGTCTCCAAGCTCAGAAAAAACTGGTTTACGGAAAAAAGGTTTGTAACCGGACACTACTTTTTCAGCTATTTTAAAGTCGGCAGCAGTATCGATATCAATACATTCTTCAACATCTGCATATATTTTTCTGACCCTTTCAGTGTTGGTCATGCCTGCTTTGGCCCAGAGTTCACCAATCATATTGCGCTGGTAAAACATATATGTGGAAATGTTATTTGCAGCAAAAAAAGGCTGCATCTGAAAAAACAGTCCCACTCCGTCATCCTTGGGGTAGTAATAATCCATAGAACAGTTTTCATCTGCCCTTACTGAGATAACCCGCCAGGCATAACCGGAATACAAGGCTCTTACCGCATCATGGATTTTTTCTTTTTTTCTGAAAGGGTATGTCGGCATGAAAAGTCCGAACCATTCAATATCAAGTCTATTTTCAAGGTAGTGAGCCTGAACCGCGTCAAGACTGGAGTCATCACCGGCCAGCTCTTCCGGGCGCATCAGTATTTTGACTTCTTTCTCCGAATAAATATTGCGTACAACATCTGCCACTTCTTCTGATTCGGTTGAGACGGTGATGTCATCAAAAATATCCGCTTCCAGCAGCGGGTCTATGCTCCAGCAGAGCAGGGGTTTACCGCCGAGGTTTAGGATATTTTTTTTGCGCAGACGTTTGGACCCTATTCTGGCCGGAATAAGCGCGCCTAATTTCATGGTCTGGTCCCTATTGTTTTTTAGTCAGTTCGAAATTTATAAATTCAATATTGTTCCAGCCCCAGGGGATACTCTTATCCAGAGTAAAATCATCTCCGACCAGTTTCAAAATTTTTTCTTCATCATACCACTCGGCCCACGGTGTTCCTTCCCCGTCTGTGCTTATTCCGAAATTTTCAAAAGCAGGTTTTCCGGCATGCTCCCATCTTGCTTTCGGGTACATCAGAAAAACAGCTTTGGCCCCCGGCTCAAGATATTTTGATATATTAGCCATCTGTCTGGATGCGATATCAAAAGGTATGTGGTGGAGAACTCCATGAGCATAAAATCCGTTGAAAGATTTTTTGAAATCATGGGAATCGATATCTTCAAGGAGTTGGGTCGAAATGTTTTCTGAGCCTGTGAGTGCGGCCATACGGGCAACAAAATCAATGTTCACCTGAAGTATATCCGCACAGGTCCATGATGCTGCTTTTTTAGACATTGTCAGTGCATCATAGCCAAGACCGCTGCCTACCTCCAGCACCTCACGCCCTGAAAACATTTTGCCGTAGCGTTCATGCTCCCAGCCTCTTTCTCTGTCCCATAAAGTACGGAATGAATTGTAGGCCGTTGCAAGTTCATCGTCTTCAAGCGCGTAGAGATCGGAAACATTTCTGCGCCATTCACCGGCAGGGAGTGTTTTCCATTTCTCAAGATTATGTTTCAGGATGTCATTACTCATCAGATTTTCCATTTTCAGGCTTCTCAGTCTGTCCGTCACTGTTTAAACATTCATCAGGAGTCTGGTAATCACGGGTTGGTAACTGATATTTGAATTTATATCTTTCAGCACCGCTGAAACTGCTGAGAGTTGCGTTCTGTAGATGTTCAGGGGCTATTTTCTGGGTGGCCATTTCGTAAACGCCGCAGTTGAAAGCCCATTTGGCATATTTGTCAGGTGAAGCTCCAGGCTTAAGCGGATGGCTGAACTCATGCTCAATGTGCAGCATGTGATAGATGTCGGGCGGAATCAGCACCCTTTTCCAGCCCATGTGTGCGGCATTTACAAGAATGAACGAATCCATTGATCCGGCAGTAAGCAGGAACGGCGGAAAGGGAATGAAATTTTTACGGGCTTCAGTGGCGCGCATTGCAAAAATATCAAGGGCGGTCCACTCTTCCGGGACAGACTCGGAAAAGGCCGTTTCAAAGTCTTTTGCAGATTCAAGCTGTCTGCTGAATTCCCAGTTATGACGCGGCAGACTGAATAAGGTGGAGTGGTCAACATTATTTTGAATCCATTCCAGAATTCCGGGTCCGAGAACAATATCTCCGTTTATATAAACAAAAATTTCAGTATCACAGTCCATCAGGCAGGTTTCAAACATTGCCTTGAAGCTGCGCTGCGGGCCGGAGAAAAGATAATGCCGCACCCAGGGTACAACCACGGTTTCATATCCGTGCCGGGAAGCGTAGCTTGCTGTGGAAACTTCTGAAGGCCAGCAGACAAATTTTATTTTGAGTCCTTCGACTCCCTGCCATTTAAGTCCGTTCAACACAGCCGTATTTTTTTCAATCCATTCGCCTTCAAAAGGGCGAAAACCGACATAAACAGTAATATCTCTGTTTCCGGGGCTGACTTTCATATTTAAAGCTCCTTTATTTGTTTTTTACGGCCTTAACGCCCATAAACCATCCCGCGTTGTCAGCTCCTGCAATTCTGGTCCAGAACCCTGAAAAAGGAACTTTGCGGTCGTAACAGGTAAGAAATTTTTGTATATTTTGTATTTCAAGAGGAAAGCTTTGGAAAAGTTCTTTGATTTCTTTTTCCGTAAAAGCCTGTGTCCCTTTGTTTTCCATGTGGTTGGCCAGAACATTTTTGAGGCTCATCCAAGGCCTTAATTTGAGCAGGGCCATCTGCCACCAGCGATAAAAAGCGACCAGAGAGTGGCGGTTGTAGACCATGACTTTTAATTCCCCGCCCGGTTTTGTGACTCTAACCAGTTCTGAAAGGGCTTTTTTCGGTGAGGGTGTGTGATGGATGACCCCCCAGGAATAAACAAGGTCAAAACTGTTATCGGGGTAGGGCAGGTTCTCACAATCCGCCTGTTGCAGCTCTTCGGCTTGTAGTCCATATATTTTAAGACGCTCAGAGGTCTGGATTATGGCTGATTCTGTCAGGTCTATTCCGTATGCTCTGGCCCCGCAGCGAACCCATTGCAGAAAATCCGTTCCCGCTCCTACTCCGGCTTCAAGTACTTTTTTACCATGATAACGGCTGAACTGGGCAAAGGCCTGAATTTCCGGCTCCTGTGAGTATTTGTACTCTTCCATTGCAGCAAAATATTCGGAAGTGAGTGGTTCACCCCCGGCTTCTTTGGAACAGCATACGGTTTTATTCCAGTAATCGTATCCGTTGCGATGGTATTTCAGATCAATGTTCATCCGAAAAGTCCCTTATTTCCACAGATTCAGAACTGTGGCTCCCTTACAAAGCAGCCTGTGCCATGATGTATCGAAGAATTCGGGCCACGGGGTAAGTATCGCCGCTACATCAGCTCCGGTAACGCATTCTGCAAGGCTCTGACAGGTTTCCCACGGACCGTGTTCTTTTGCGAGCGGATCATAAACCTTAACTTTTAAACCGCGGTGTTCTGAGAGCTTTAAAGCTATCTCCAGAGCCTGTGATCTTTCTGTTAAATAGGTTTGCGGTTTATAAGCCTGTCCAAGCAGGGCTACGGTTCCGTTTTCAGGTGACAGGCTGATGATTTTATCCGTCACAATTCCCGGCTGGGCATTGTTGATGTCAACCACGGCCTGCTGGAGTCCGGAAAATCCTCCGGCCTGTCTGGTGAAATTTATAAAAGCTTCATTATCTCTTGGAAAGCATGGTCCGCCGAATCCCAGACCGGGTAGAATATATTTGCCGCCGATTCGGGAGTCGTGGCCTATAATTTCGGTTATGTCGCCGGCATCAGCCCCTGCAACTTTTTCACAGATTGAGGCGAGATTATTGGCAAAACTTATTTTCATGGTGCAGTAACAGTTGATGGAAAGTTTTGCTATTTCCGCATTGATGAGAGAGGTGCGGCCAACATGAGGGCTATTGTCGCAGACAGCGGAATACATTTCTTCAAGAGCCTGACCGGTCTGTGGATCTGATTCTCCGATAAGCAGCAGATCAGGGTTAAGAAAATTCTTTAAGACACTGCCGATAGCTATAAATTCAGGATTGTAGGCCAGCCCGATCTCTTCAGCTACTTTTTTCCCGGTAATTTTCTCAAGCAGAGGTTTGAAAATATTGTCACATGATCCGGGCATAACTGTAGAAACGATATCAACAACGTGAAATGTTTTTTTAGCCGCAAGGGTTGGTCCCATGGATTTGAGAGCATTGATCAGATATTCGTTGCTGAAAGCTCCGTCTTCCTGTGACGGAGTCGGGACTATCAGCAGTGAGATATCACTTTTGGCAACAGCCTCGCTGATGTCTGTTGTCAGGTGCAGATTCTCTCTGTATTTTAAGAGATTTTCTTCAAGCTCTGATTCGTAAAAAGGAATTTCGCCATTTTTAATAAGGGCGACATAATCTTTTTTTAAATCCATGCCCCATGTTTCAAAACCAGCACGGGCGCAGCAGACAGCTGTGCAGAGACCGAGTTTTCCAAGGCCGATTACTGAAATTTTCATGTTTATGCTTCCCTTTTACTTTTCAGCCATTCTCTGGCTCTTTCCGCACAGATTATGCTCTCCCGCATAAGATTGCGGTGCCCGTTGTCACGCCATGATGCCGGTTCGTCAGGATTGTCAGGATCATGCTTTCTAAGGCCGTACAGAACCCGGTTGAGATGCTGAAATTTTGCTCCACTCATGGCAAAACGCAGGAACATATCGTAGTCATTGGCATTTCTATAATCAGTATCGTAATAACCACACTTAAGATGAAGATCTCTGCGGTAAAGTCGGCAGACTCCAAGGTGAAACCAGTCTGCAAGGCATTTTTCAAATGAGTATTCCGGTTTTGAAAGGCGTTGAAGAATTCTTCCAGCGTCATCAACAACAAAGGTGTCGGCATAAACAACATCAAGCCCGGAATTCTTTTCAAAAACATCCACCATCGCGGAAATCGCATGGGGAAAGAAATAATCATCGCCCACAAGATACATGCAGAATTCACCCTCGGCGGCCTTGAATCCTTCATTGTATGAGGCTGTTCCGCCAATATTCTCCTGACTTTCAATTACTTTTACCGTTCGTGTTGCGGGGTAGCGGAGTTCATGCTTTCGGAGCAGGGTTTTGCTGCCGTCGTCACTCATCCGTTCAAGGTAACTGACCTTTTCGGATTCAATTGAATTTATAAAATCTGCGATTATTCGGGATGTGTTATCGGTTGAACCGTGATTGCAGATAATGAGCTCTATATTCGGGTATTCCTGAAACATCACGCTATCAAGCGCAGTTGGAAGATAGCGGGCCTGATTGTATGATGGGACAACAATGCTTACCAGAGGTTTTGTCAAATTGAGGCTCCTGTGCGGCCTAAATAAATTTATACGTCATGCTGTCATTTTCAATGACATGCTCAAATATCTGGTTGTGCGGCTGATAGGTGCAGCGAGGGCAGTCCGAAAGTTTAATCCTGTCGTAAATATCCCAATGTCCTGTCGATCCCCATGCCTTTTCAACATCAGTGAAAGACTTCATTTCCTGCGGAAACTCAAGCCGTTCGTCTCCGCGCCTGTCACAGCATAGTCCGGTGCGGAAAAGCTCATCCTTATTTTCTGCCGGAGGCATAAAAACAGCAGTCATGAAAATTGCGTGGCAGGAAGAGAATATGTTTGATTTGTTGAGATTGCTGTCGAACTTATGGGTTATTCCGAAAACATTGAATTTGGAGGTTTCAAGTTCCCTTGCGCAATTCAACTGCTGAGCCAGTGTTGCACGGGTTTCGGAATTAAACATGTTTTCACTGCTGCTTTGCAGTTTATCCCATGAGAGTCCTGCCGGACGGAGATGAAAGTTTTTACATCCTGTTGCCCGTGCGGCCTTGGCTCCCTTGTAGACGTCGGCAATGTTGCCGCTGTGCAGCAGATACTTGTAGCTGACCCCGTATCCCGGACGGTTCATGCCCAGCGTGCAGTCATGTTTTGAAATATAGCTGTTGAGCAGTTTCAGATTTTCGACCACTTTTTCAAAGCGGTTTTTGCCTTTTAGACGCTCAAAGGTTTCCGGTGTTCCGGCATCTACTGAAACTCCCACCCATGTACACAGGGCCAGTTCTTCCAGAAATTCGTGGATACGGGTTCCGTTGGTGACAATACCGACTTCTATACCATTTTTAACAAGGGATTTGATGAATCTGCCTGTTGCAGGGTGCAGCAGGGGTTCTCCTCCACCGGCAATGCAGACAGCTTCAACCCCGCCCGGCCATTCTGGATGTCCCTTCCATTTTGCCATGCCTTCGGAAAGCTCCAGCAGTCCTCTCTCTGAAATTCTGTTGCGCCTGTTTTGCAGAATATGTTCGGCGTTGCACCACGTGCAGGACAGGTTGCAGCTGTTTATAGGGTCAACAGTAACCAGAGCCGGCTGTGGTATAGGCTGCCCGCGCTTTATAAGTCTCCAGCGGTAGACCTGTGAGAGAAGTTTATAACTGTTGAAGGGGTTCCACTTTCTGTCTGCGGACCATTCATGTATCTGGTTGGAGTTTTCCAATTTCACAACCTCTCTGCTGCCATGAAGTTACCGGTCTTTATGATGTTTTTGCCGAGCATTGATTATATTTGTTTACAGGTTTCCAAGTTGGAAAACCAGATGTTGATATTCAAATGATACAAACAGGTTATTGTCTGAATTCCGGCTCAGGTCAAGTCTTCCGGCCGCTTTGAATCTTATCCAGCTTAACCATGGCTGCCTTGCTGAGTCTCATCCATGTCAGCTGATATTTTTCAGGAAATGAACCGGATAAATTTTCCGCTAGAATAAAACATGCAAAAAAAAGACCGTTGGAAAATCTTTCCGGGCGTGCTTCCGCTGGTATTGTACGGTTGTCAATTCTCGGAATAAAGTGCTAAATTGGAAACAAATCGGCGTTGTCAAAAACTGTTTTATTAAAGGAGTCTTTTCGATGAAAAAAGTTATTGCTCTCTTCTTCTGTATACTGCTTGCAGCTTCAGTTTCCGTCGCATTCAGTGCTGATTCTGCAACACTCTATAAAACTAAATGTTCCGGATGCCACGGCATAGACGGCACCAAACATACCGGTGGCATTGCTCTTGCCGGACTAGATTCTTCCAGTGCTCTGGAAAAGATGAACGGCTATCTTGATGGTTCATACGGCGGAAAAGCTAAAGGTATGATGACCAGAATTCTGAAAAAACTTGACGCAAGCGAAATTCCCGGTCTTGCTGAACATATCGGAACTTTTAAATAAGTCCGGCTCGTAACGTATGTTTTCCCCTGCATTGGCTAAACTTTGCAGGGGATTTTTATCCTTTGGGATGTGTCGGTGTTAATGCGGGGTTTTCCTTGTGGAAAAAGTGAATAGTGAAAGAGTCTGTCAGCTGGGATTCGGGCCTGAAGGTAACGGTCCGGTTGTTTACTGGATGTGTCGTGATCAGCGTCTGGAAGATAACTGGGCTCTTTTATATGCAAGGGAAGAGGCTCTTAAAAAAAGGGTTCCACTTGAAATAGTTTTCTGCCTCGCTCCACGCTTTCTTTCCGCCGGAGCCAGACAATATCATTTTATGCTCAGCGGACTGAAAGAGCTTGAAGAAAAAGCGCGTAATCTGAATATCGGATTCAGGGTTCTTTGTGGCGAACCGGATAAAAAGATAGCTGACTACTGCCTTGAACAATCGTGTTCAACCCTGATTGTTGATTTTTTCCCTCTACGAATTTTCAATAACTGGGTGAAATCTCTATGCAGTGAATTTAACGGCAGTATCTATGAGGTTGATGCCCATAATATTGTGCCTTGCAGGGTTGCTTCACCTAAGCAGGAATATGCCGCCAGAACCATCCGGCCGAAAATACATAAGAGGCTTCCGGAATTTTTAGAAGATTATCCCAAGCTTGAACATTATCCGTACCCGCCGGAAGAAGCAGCGAAAAATGATTGGGATGAAATTTACCGTTATGCCGGTATTTACGGGACCGAACCATCCATTGATTTGATTCAGCCCGGTTGTGATGCTGCTTGTGAGAGACTTGAAAAATTTTTGTCTTCCGGGATTAAAATTTATGACAAGGGACGCAATGATCCCAATGAAGACGCTCAATCCGGTCTTTCTCCATATCTTCATTTTGGTCAGATTTCGTCCCAGCGAGTGGCTTATGAAGCCGCAAGATGCAAAAATCCCGGTGAAGGGAATGTGGAAGCTTTTATTGAAGAACTCGTAGTTAGAAGGGAGCTTACTGATAATTTTTGTTTTTATAATTCGTGGTATGACAGTTTTGAAGGTGTTGCGGAGTGGGCCCGTAAAACCCTTGATGATCATCGTCAGGACAAAAGAGTTTATGTTTATGACACAGAGGCTTTTGAAAACGCTTCAACTCATTCCGAACTGTGGAATGCCGCCCAGACTGAGCTGTTGAAAACCGGAAAAATGCACGGTTATATGCGAATGTACTGGGCAAAAAAAATACTCGAATGGTCCGAAAGCCCCGAGAAAGCCCTTGAAACAGCTGTTTACCTCAATGACCGCTATAGTCTTGATGGACGCGATCCCAATGGATATGTCGGGATTCTCTGGTCTTTGGGCGGCCTGCATGACCGTGGCTGGACCGAGCGGGAAATATACGGAAAAATCAGATATATGAATGAGCGCGGTTGTCGCCGTAAATTCAGTGTCGACAAATATATAATGACCTGGCTCGGCATGAAGCTCGGGTAGCCGATTTCTTATGGCAGAGACTTTTTAGCGGTCTTGATGCCGTTCGTTTCTGGAATTGAAGTGGCTAATTTTAATTATTTTTTGAAAAATCTTTCTCTCCAGCCTACAACAGTGACCTTCTCCAGAAATTTTTTGGTGCGAGGTTCACTTTGATCTTTAAGTTCAGAACATGGCGGTTCAGTCCCGGCCGGTTCTGAACAGGAATGTCCTCTTTTGGCGTATCTGGTAAATCGTTCAGCGTGTTCAGCGGAAAACTTCACCGCCTGCGCTCCTGAATGAAAAACAGATTTTGCCGCACTTGATGCTGTATGTCCGGCAGTTTTCGTCACTGTCTTGAGGTAACCTCCGGTAATTTTTCTGGTTGCTTCAACCGCAATGCCCAGCAGATTTTTTCCTGCCTCAGCCATTACTTTTCTGCGGTATGCCGCATCCCTCTGCTTTATTTCATAATTGAAGTAGTCTCTGGTCATAATGCCTATTCTGAGGGCCAGAAAAGCGTTCGCCGAACCATCAAGCAGAGAGCTTGTGATTATGGATGTTATTCCACTTGCTCCGGGAATCATACCGAGAGCCGAGCTTGCCAGAACCGGAGACATAATTGAATCTATCTGGGCCTGAATATCCATTTCTTCTATTGCCCCGGCAAAAAAGGTCGTGGCGGCTACATTGCTGTATAAAGCTATCATGTCGGAAGCACTGCTGCGCTGATTGTATATTTTTGAAATATCCCAGACCAGTTTACCAAGAATTGCGAAAACAATTATGGAATCAAGTTTGCCGTTTTGCGACAGGGCAGTGGTTATAAAAATTTTTGAGGCTGTTTTGCGGGTTTTTCTGGAAGCTTTTTCATCAAGCAGAGCGAAAGCTGCTTCCATATCGTCAGCGTTGCGTATTTTGATTTTTTCAGCTTTTAAAATTTTATTTCGGCGGAGCCTCTTTTTTAATTTCTTATAAAATGCACGCTGTTCTGCCGGAGTATGATTTTCGGGAAGCCTCAGCGGGGCAGGGCGGATGAAAAAAATTACTACCGGGGTTACACAGAATAACAGGTATAGCCCGCTCAGCCCGTATAAAACAAAGTTACGGCTTTGCGGATAAAAATTACCGGCAAGATCGGCAAGCCCGGTAAACTGGTTGAACATGAAGATGCTGAAAACAAAAAGGAAGAATATGCAAAGTGCCACAGCTACCCGGAAAAGGACTCTACTCATGACAGTCTCCTATGGAAAATTGAAACATACATTTCCGCTGTGATCGTGTAAACCTGTATGGCTGACATGCTGGCAGTACAATTCTGTCCCGTGGATTCTGATTTCTGAATATTTTTATGATAACTTACTGTTTTGTATTAATGTTACTATATCGGAATAGATTGTTTTAAGTGTCTTATTTGTCATATTTGTAGATTGATTGAACTCTTCTGAATCACAATGAAGTAAAGAGTCATGCTGATTTTGGGAGTTAAGCATATTTTTGGGTATGATAGCTGATAATTTATAACTTAACTGGTTAGTTTTGTTTGCTATTTATTTAGTGCGCTCAAAAAGAATTATTTTTTGTATAGAAATTACAATAATGTAAAAGAAGACATAAAATACAATGCAACACTTTTGAAGTGATACAAAATTGTTAAAATAGTTAATGTAAGAATATTTTTGTCTTCCTAATAACTGTTTTAATTTATTAAATAAAAATCTAAAAGACGTACAGTGGCATGTTCATTGCTAATGATGAAGCATGCAAAACGATCTGTGTGAGAAAAAATATTCCGTATTGAAGGCGGCCATGATTGAGCTGGACGGACTCTTTGAGCTGGAGTCAACGCTTTCCGGGTTGCTTGGAGTTCTCCGCAGAGAGCTTGAGACTTCCAAAGGATTTGTTTCTCTTTATGATCTGGACTCAATTATTTCAACTTATAATGTGTTCAGTGGCTTTAATCCTGAGGAACTTTCTCTCGGTACGGGTAAAATGGGTGAGGAAGAGGTTCGCCGCGTTCTCCAGACCCCCGGTCCTTTCTGTCTTACCGGCAGAAGTTCAGGTGCGGTTCTCTGGAATGGCGGTGGAGCTGCTTTGGCCCGCGATGAAATTCGTTTTTTTGCAGTTCCTTTCTTTGTTGAAAGCCACTACGCCGGAATTATCGCGGTAGATAGAATTTTTAATGATTCAGTTCCGACATCAAAAGATGTTGATGTGCTGGTAGAATATGCCGAGATGGTTCAGCTTGCGGTCAGCCTCGGATGCAGATCCGGTGAATCAAGAAGTTTTCTGATGCGCGAAAATCTGGCCCTGCGCAATCGTTTGACTGGTGAGGGCCGTTTTGAACATCTCCTTGGCAGAAGTTCGGTAATGGTTGATGTTCAACGCAGGGTTGAGAAAGTTGCCACTACTAATGCTACGGTTCTGGTCATCGGAGAAAGAGGTGTTGGCAAAAAACTGACCGCAAGGACAGTCCACGATTATTCTGACCGGAGCGGCGGCCCTTTTGTGGTTGTTAATTGTGCCGAGTTTTTAGGTCAGGATCTTGAGCACGAAATATTCGGTTTTGAAAAGGGTGCATTCCCCGGAGCTTTCAATCCCAGTTCCGGAGCACTTGAAGAGGCAGATGGCGGAACCCTGCTTCTTGAAAATGTTGAAGCCCTGCCACTTAACATACAGATGAGACTTCAGCAGTTCATACAGGACAGAAGTTTTGTCCGCAACGGTGGTGAAACAAAGTTCAGAACATCGGATATAAGAATAGTCGCAACTTCATCAGCTGATCTTGGTGCAATGGTTGAAGACGGAAAATTCAGGCTGGAGTTATATTACCTGCTTAATGTTTATCCTATCAAGATTGTGCCGTTACGCAGTCGCAGGGACGATATAACCGGGCTGCTTAACCATTTTATCCGGGAAATATCCATTCACTCCGGACGGAATATCCATTTTTCTCCTCCCGCTCTGGAAGCTCTTATGCGCTATGACTGGCCGGGTAATGTTCAGGAAATGGAAGAGCTGATTAAGCGTCTGGCCCTGATGGCTGAAGAAGATGGAGTCTCGCTTGAATTTTTGACACCTTTTCTTTCAGGCGGTTTCGGATCGGAGATTCAAAGTAACGGTGCCGGGCGTCTGGAAAATGGTTCTTCACTAAGCGAGATTGAACGTAATGAAGTTGTCTCAGCATTGGAAAGAAATGGATGGGTTCAGTATAAAGCGGCAAAAGACCTTGGGCTGACGGCAAGACAGGTCGGGTATCGAATTAGAAAATTCAATCTGGAGCATATGGTCAGTGAGGGCAGGTCGTCATTACGCAAGACCTGATAAAATTTTAGGTGAGGTTTGCAGCTACCCCCTGCATATCCTTGCACTTAAAAAAAGCCCGTCTGAATCTCCCACCAGACGGGCTTTTATATTTAGAGGCTTTCAGCCATCATTTCATCAATAACTTCATATTCATAAGATTCATCTTCCAGAAGGTCGCACAGTCCTTCAACATTTATGTTCTGGCAGATTATGAGAACACTGCTGTCCTCATTCAAGTCATGCTCCAGAGCTTCTAAAAGAAATTCTTCACGTCTGCCGTTACTGTCGGTAACAGCATCTTCAAATTCCCGCTCTGTCCAGCCTGACATTTGTTTGATTTTCAGTAAATCTGCATAGTCCTGAATATCGTATTCTTCACATTCCGAAGAATCAGGTGAAATAAAACGATGGGAAATGCTGTGATCAAGTGCAACCGTTTGACCCACTATCTCAGTATAGTCGAGATCTTCTTTATCAGCCTGATCGAAATCTTCGGCAATAAGGTCGATTTCATTGTCACCCAAAAAGCTGATAAGCAATCCTCTCAGCTCTTCAGGATGCTCCTCGCTGTCTTCATTGACATACTGAAATACAGGATCAACACCTACAAGGTAAATCATTACAAAAACTCCATGAACATAAGAAGTAACTCCGGCATTCTGACCGGGGTCCGTAAGATAGACTTGTCTCTTTTGCGAACCTCTGTAAAGGGGATAATTAAAGAAAAATGCAACTGAACTTATGAGTGTGAAAATAAAAAGGCCGGAGCGTATTCCACTCCGGCCTCATAAATTGTGTATGGTGTTGAAAAAGGTGCCGATTATACATTAAAAAGGAAATGAACGACATCTCCGTCATTCATAACATATTCCTTGCCTTCGGAGCGCATAACCCCGGCGCTGCGGCAGGCAGCTTCAGATTTATGTTCCACGTAATTATCGTAGCTGACGATCTCTGCACGGATAAAACCTTTTTCAAAGTCGGTATGGATAACCCCGGCGGCCTGTGGCGCTTTGTCTCCTTTGTGAATAGTCCAGGCGCGAACCTCTTTCACTCCAGCAGTAAAGTAGCTCATGAGACCGAGTGTATGAAAACCGGTACGGATAATCTGATCCAGACCTGATTCACTAACACCGTATGATTCCAGAAATTCCTGATACTCTTCATCTTCAAGACCGATAAGGTCTTCTTCCATTCTTGCTGAAATTTTAACAAATTCAGCTCCGCGCTCAGCAGCGAGGGCTTTGACCTGCTTCACATAGTCATTGTCTTCACCGAGACCGTTTTCATCAACATTGGCGCAGTAGATAATGTTTTTTGCAGTGATGAGACGGAGTTCCCTGAAAAGTTCAACGGCTTCATCACGGTCTTTTTCAGGAAATGTGTTGGCCGGATGACCTTCGTTGAGGTGATCAAGTAGCTTTTTACCTATTTCAAGTTTAGGGCCGAGGGTTTTATCACCCTTAAGCTGTTTGCCCATTCTTTCAATACGGGTGTCCAGTGACTGAACGTCAGCCAGAAGCAGTTCGGTTTCAATAATTTCTATGTCACGCAGAGGGTCAACCGAGTTGGCAACATGGATGACATCATCGTTATCAAAACAACGGACAACATGAAGAATTGCTTGAGTTTCACGGATATTGCCGAGAAATTTGTTACCCAGTCCTTCACCCTTGCTTGCTCCGGCTACGAGTCCGGCTATATCGATAAAGTCAACGGTAGCATGCTGAATTTTCTCAGGGTTAACCAGCTCGGCAAGTTTTTCTATGCGTTTGTCAGGAACCGGGACAACGGCTTTGTTCGGTTCAATTGTGCAGAAGGCATAGTTGGCGCTTTCTGCATTCTGGGCCTTGGTCAGGGCATTGAAAAGGGTGGATTTACCCACGTTGGGCAGACCCACTATACCTATACTGAGAGACATATTGGAAACTCCTGAAGGAATTATATCTTTATATTTATGAGACTGTGCCGGATTTCTTACGATTTTTTGCTGCTGCTGAATAAACCTGAAAGAAAAATACCGGAAAATTTAACGAACCACTGTCAGCGAGATGATCAATAACTGTGATTTCACCGGCAGGCAAGTCCAGATTACTCCAGTTTTGCACCTTAAGCAAAAAGCTTTACTACAATGGCTCATACGCTTACAAACCGCGGATGAACAACAGTAACAATTTTTATGATGTAATAATTCTGGGAGCCGGAGCTTCAGGATTATATTGTGCAATGCATGCAGCCTTGAGAGGGCGCAGTGTACTGGTGCTTGATCATGGCCCGAAAGCCGCACGGAAAGTGCGCATTGCCGGGGGAGGTAAATGTAACTTTACCAACTTAGAGGTCAGCCATGAAAATTATATTTGTTCAAATCCCCATTTCTGCAAGTCTGCTCTGGCCCGACACGGGCAATGGGATTTTATAGATTTTGTTTCATCTGCCGGAATAGAATATGAAGAGCGCGATGATGGACAGCTTTTCACTGTAGCCGGAGCCGGAAGAGTTGCCGGGCTTTTACTGGAGCGCAGCGGCCGGGCCGGGGCTGAAATTCTTATGAACGGTAAAATACAGAATGTGGAACATATTGAGGATAATAAATTCTCTGTGGTGTTTTCAGATATTGAGTACCACTGCCGGTCGCTGGTCGTGGCTCTCGGGTCACCGGCCTATCCTCAGGTCGGGGCCGGTTCTCTGGGGTATGAGATTGCCGGCCAATTCGGGCACCGGCTTATTAAAACGCGTCCCGGTCTTGTCCCACTGCGCATAGGTGGAAGAAACGGCAAGATATGCCGAGAACTTAGTGGCAATTCCATGCCTGTAATTATAAGCTGCGGTGCTAGAAGTTTTAAATCCGATATGCTTTTTACCCATAAAGGTATTTCCGGGCCGGCTGTTTTACAGATTTCAAATTACTGGAACAGGGGTGATGAGCTGGAAGTGGATTTAATGCCGGGTGTGGACCTGAATTCGCTGTTTGAAAAAGACCGCTCGCTCAAAGTTGCCCTTAAAAATTATCTTGGGCGTTATATTCCCAAAAAGCTGGCTGAAAATTTATTTGCAGATTGCCAGATGGAACAGGTTAACAGGCTAGGAATAAAGAAAGAGCAGGAAATCAGTGAGCAGATTCATCACTGGAAGCTGAAACCTGAAGGCAGTGAAGGATTTTCAAAAGCTGAGGTTACTCTTGGCGGGGTTGATACTGATCAGGTGTCATCAAAGACAATGGAATCAAAGCTGGTCCCCGGACTCTACTTTATTGGTGAGGTTCTTGACGTTACCGGGTGGCTGGGCGGTTACAATCTGCAATGGGCATGGTCATCCGGTTTTGCGGCCTCAAATTTTGTCTAGTTTGTCAGTCTTTGTCTTTTTTCAGATTTATTGAAATTTCGGTGATCAGTTTTTCAAAATCTATGGGCTTGGCAACGTAGCCGTCCATACCTGATTTCAAGAATTTTTCCTTGTCACCGCGCATGGTATGGGCTGTCATGGCAATAATGGGGGTGTTGCTGCTCATTTTGTACTCCGGCAGTGACCTGATCCTTCGTGTCGCTTCAAGACCATCCATGACCGGCATCTGTACATCCATAAGGATGCAGTCAAATGTTGATTTTTCAAGAAGCTCTAAAGCAATTGCCCCGTTTTCCGCAGTTGTCACGCTATGACCTCGTTTTTCGAGTATCTTTTTAGTTGAAAGACTGTTTATGCGTTCATCCTCAACCAGCAGCACTGAAAGCTGGCCAAGGTCCGGTAGGAGTTCAGGCTTTTCCTCATTTTGCGATCTGCAGGCGAAATGGTCACTCTGTACTTTTGAGACGATGGAAAAGGTGAATGTTGAGCCTGTCCCTTCTTCGCTTTCAACAGAGACATTGCCGCCAAGAAGAGCTGTAAGTCTTTGAACTATTGCAAGACCAAGCCCTGTCCCTTTAAATTTTCGAGTATGTGAACCGTCAATCTGGGTAAATGATTGGAAAATTATTTTTTGTTTATCTGGCGCAATACCTATTCCGGTATCTGAAATAGCAAAGATAAAGCGGAATATTTCAGGTCTATCCGGAATAATTTCATGATGTATTTTTACATGAACCCGGCCTTCACTGGTGAATTTAACAGCATTGCCGACAAGGTTGAATAGAATCTGCCTTATTCGGGACTCATCACCTATGAGACAGATCGGTGTTTCTTTATCAAATTCATAATCCAGCTGAATCTTTTTATTCCGTACCTGCATCGTAAAACTTTTAAGAAGTGAGCTGATGCACTGCTCCAGATTGAATTCATGTTCTATAAGACTCATTTTCCCGGCTTCCATTTTGGAAAAATCGAGAATGTCGTTAATAACAGTGAGCAGGCTCTTACCTGATTCATTCGCCGTGGCAATGTATTCTTCCTGTTCACTGTTCAATCTGGTTGTTTTCAGAAGCTCAAGCATTCCAAAAATACCGTTTAAAGGTGTTCTTATTTCGTGGCTCATATTGGCAAGAAATTCACCTTTGGAACGGTTGGCAGCTTCTGATTCGGCCATGGCCATATTGATATCTTCTTCAAGTTTTTTTCTGTCAGTAATATCAAGAGCCACAATTAAATGGGCCATTTTATCTGAAATCCATTTTACAGCCCGGTCATGGCAAAGATAGGTACGCCCTGTTTTTTTGTCCGTATATTCTCTTATAAAAAGTCCCGAAGGATTGCCCTTGGAATCCAGCAGCTCAGGTTCAGGACAGGTCGGGCAGCGGCCGTCTCTGCCGTGTATGGCTTTCCAGCATTTTTCTTTTTTGTGCGGGGTATAAGAATTATGTCCTTTCAGCTTATTGGAAAAAAGGACATCGTGTGTCTCAAGGTCAAAAACAAATATGTTGGCATCAATACTGTTCAGAATAGTATCAAGAAGCTGGTAGGAATGTTTAAGGCTGCGTTCGTTTGATTTGGTTTCTGTTATATCCTGAAAAGTACCGTATATTGATGTCTTAAGTGAGTTGGTTTTTTCAGAATAACAGTTGATGGTTCCCCATCTTTTCTGTCCATTTACGGGTTTTAAACTCATGTCGAGCTTGAAAAAATATTTTTGATGCTCAAAGGCCAGCCGGAAAGAGTTAATCAGTGCGGTCCTTGATTCAAAATCGAATATTTTAAGAGCGTTGCGTAAGGTCACTCTTTTATCTTCGGGGAGTCCTGTAAGATCGAAAAGTCCTTTTGACAGTGTTACTTCATTCCTGACAGCGTCTATCTCCCAATATCCAACCAGAGCTGCCTGCTGAGTTATTTCAAGTATGGACTTTGTATGTTTTAGTTTTTTGTGGAGATCATGCAGGCTGTTGTCCAGAGGCTGAAAAGAAAAAATCAGGTACTCTGTCTCTTCTTGGACAGCATGCGGGGCAGCATAGCCGACTCTGACCGATACAATTTCATCTGTAGCTGTTTTCAGTTTTGTTATAGTGTCAGGACTGTTACCATTAACAGCTATAAATGTTTGCTCCAAGCTCTGCTTGTTGAATCTTATTGCAGATATTTTTTCCGCAATATTGTGTCCGACAGAAATATCAGGAAATATTTTTTTGAATTTGTTGCTGACTGAAAGAATTTTTCCGAAGTTGTCAGTTACTGCCAGGGCAGTACTATTTCTTTTGAAAATATTTTCAAAAATATTTTCAGACAGTGCGGAAGGCGAATCCATTTTATTTTCTATTTTATTCTCAGCCATTTGATCTCACGATGATAAAAATGGGTAGTATGTATTCACTATGTTATATCAAATTTATTTTTATTTCAAAAAATAAAATATTATTTTGTAAAAATAAGATTTTAAAGAATGATCAACTCCTTATCAAAATAAAATCCACCTCTGAATAACAAAGGTGGATTTAAAATACCATAAAGCTCAACTTAGAAACTTGAGGGGCAAAAATGGATATCTATTTGTAATGTGTATTTTTTTAAACGTATATCCGGCACTGTTTGTCATTTTTGCAGCTATCCCTGCCCCGGACGATTATTCTGCCATCTGGGTTGCGCTCCCATCCGCATATAACCCCCATCTCCTTTAAGAGACTGAGTGCTTCTGTTGCTTCCTGATAAAATGATCTGATGCTGCGTGCTCTTGATCCGCAGAGCTTAAAAAGAGTTCTGATGCTGATGAGGTAATACCCGCCGTTAAGCCAGGACATGCCGTGCATCCATTTGGCAAGAGCCTGATCCCCAAGACCGAGTCGCTCTTTAATAAATGGCAGCGGTCCGATGCAGGAACGAAATGATGCTAAAATATCTTCATTTATTTCAACATGACAACGTCTTGTCTGGGTGTCTTCAAAAATGCTGTTGATCAGTCGCATGGTGCATGAGCACCGGTCATCGCTTATGCGTATCAAACCCTGTTCAAGTCTGTAGAGGCTGCTTTTTATGCGCCCTCTGGCGGCGTAGCTCGGTTGTTTGCCTATGGCGGCAAGTGCAAGATTTAAATCTATTATTGTTCCGATATCGGACTTTGATGTCCCGCCAAGAGCACTGGATATGCAGAAAAGCAGAATATCCAGATCGCGCTGGTCAAATTTCTCACCTGAAAAATATATTTTTTTGGAGCTTACAGGGATTTCCACAGAGACATTTTCCACCCGCTGTCTACGGCGTGCCAGATAAGCAGGAAAAAGGTCTGAACACAGCAGAATAGCCGGTGTACTGATTTTGTCAGGAGAAACCGCCCCGGAAGAACCGTAGGCAGGACTGCTGAAATACGATGAACCTGATCCGCTTAGGGGATCAAAGTCGTCCTGAAAAGAATTGGCGGCGTGAAACATAATCATCTCTCTTGCTGGCTTTCGGGTTGAATTCATCCTGAAGTGGACTGCTCCCAGTGCAAAGTAGAAAGATGCTTGGGGTAATTCAGTCTATTTAGGGTGAAAACGATGATGCAGCCTTGCTAAAAAGCTGGCTCTATTCACATTACATCCTTGATCACAACTTCCGATGACGTCTTTCGGAAGGGTTGAGGTTTCTCTTTTTCTATGCTGCCAGCAGGATCGGTGCCGACAGCATAGAAAAAGGGCTAAGGGGTTGCCTACAGTTCGTTGGGCAGCTTTTTAAGCTGCGCATAAGTATATACAGGTCCGTCCATGCAGACGTAACTTGTTCCAATGTTGCAGCGTCCGCAGATGCCTACGCCGCATTTCATTCTTTTTTCAAGAGTGGTCACTATCTGTTCGTCGCTGAATCCGAGCTTATCAAGAGCCTGAAGAGTGAACTTGATCATTATCGGAGGTCCGCAAGTTATGGCCACACAGTTTTTCGGAGAAGGAGCTATATCAAGTAACACATTAGGTATTAAACCTACAGTGTGTTCCCATCCTTCATATTCCGAGTCGATTGTCAGGTAGGTATCGAGATCATCACGTTCAAGCCAGTCAGGAAGTTCATAGCTGAAAGCCATATCTTTGGGAGATCTTGCTCCGTAAAGCAGGGTGATCTTTCCATAGTCTTTGCGGTTGTCCAGCATGAACAGAAGCAGGGTGCGCAGAGGAGCCATTCCGATTCCGCCACCGACAAAGACGATGTCTTTGCCTTTCATGGACTCATAATCAAAATGGTTTCCAAGAGGAGCTCTTACTCCGATCTGGTCTCCCTGACGAAGTCTGTGCAGCTTTCCGGTAACTTCACCGGTGCGCATGACACTGAACTGGAGATACTCCATTCTTGTCGGGGTAGAGTTGATAACAAATGTCGCTTCACCTGTTCCGAAAGAGGAAAGCTGACCGACCTGTCCCGGTTCGAAAGTAAAGTTTTTCATGGCTTCAGGATTGTTTAAGGTAACCCTGAAAGTCTTGATGTTGGGCGTTTCTTCAATGACTTCCTGAATGGTGGCCATTTCCGGAAGATACGGATTATTTGTCATCTGCGCCCTCCTTGACTGCGGCAGGCTCATAGTTGACAGCCTTCATGACTATTTCACGGATATCAACGCATGCCGGACAACTCTTGATGCAACGGCCGCAACCGCAGCAGGAGATGACTCCGTCATGGAGGTCCGGATAATAGCTGAACTTATGACCGACACGGTTTTTCAGCCGGTGTGCTTTTGTCGGACGCGGATTGTGACCGCTGGCCTCCATGGTGAACATGGCTGACATGCAGTTGTCCCAGCTCCTTATGCGTGCGCCCTGATTACCGTATTCTTCATCTGTAATGTTGAAGCAGTAACAGGTCGGGCAGAGATAGGTACAAGCTCCACAGCTTAGACACTTGGAAGAGACCTCGTCCCAGAAGTCCATATTATTGAAGACTTCAAGGAGTTTTTCCGGTGCAATAGTCAGGTCCGGTGCTTCACTCAGAGTCTTTTCAGCCTCTTCATGGAATTTCTCGGCTTCTTTCTCTTTTCCTGCTCCGTCTGAAAGCAGAGCTGAAGAAAGCAGTTTTTCACCTTTTTCAGAAACACTCTGCAGAAGATAGCCGCCGGAAACAGGAGTCATCAGCACATCTGATCCGGTTGTATCGGCCGGGCCGCTTCCGACCCAGTTACAGAAACATGTTCCCTCTGCCTTTTCACAGGCAAGAGTTATGAAGCATGTGTTCTCTCTTCTGGTTTTATAATAGATGTCTTTCTTTTTACCTTCGAGGTAAACCCTGTCGAACATGGTGAATCCGCGGGCGTCGCAGGGTCGTCCACCAAAAACAACCGTAGTTCCTTCCGGTATCATTTCCTGTGCTTCCACAAGAACTTTTGAAGGGTCTTCAGGGTCTTTGGTGTAAGTGAATTTTACCAGTTCTTCACTCTGAGGGAAGACAGATTTTTTAGGGGAAGCTGTGGCCTGACGGTCCAGACAGATTTCCTTCTCCTTATCAAAGGAACGGAAAACAAGGGCATCACCTTCGTAGCGGGGGGCCAGAACCTTATGCTCGGCAGCCAGTTCATCCAGCCATGCCGAAACATCGTCAGCTTTTATAAACTTGATCTGAGCCATATTACCAGTCCTTCTCTTTTATCTTCTGCTCTTCCCCTTTAAAGGTGAGCAGGGGCGGAGTGGCTTCCGAGTCTACTCCGGCCTCGTAGTCGAAGACAGCCTTGATTTCCTTATTAAGTTTTTTCTTGAGCATAAGGATGGGGATATCCACAGGGCAGGCCCGCTGACACTCTCCGCATTCGGTGCAGCGTCCGGCGAGGTGGTATGCGTGAACTATCTGGAACATCAGCTTTTCACGCACATGGTCTTCCTGAGTCAGCCAGTGCGGTTCGCGGCTCTGTGCAACACAGTGGTCGCGACAGACGCACATGGGGCATGCGTTTCTGCAGGCGTAGCAGCGTATGCAGCGGTCCATTTCGCCAAGCCAGAAGGTAAACTTTTCGTTAGTGGAAAGTTTTTCGAATTCCTCTATGTCTGTATAACCTTCCGAGAATTCAGCTTTGGCTTCCAGTTCGGGGCCGATGAACTCATCGCTTAAAACTGCATTGGGATAGCGGCAGGTGAGACATTTATCAGCCAGCACATCTTTCAGAGCCAGCTTGTGTTCACTGCCTCCGGTTTTCAGAGTGACTTCAGATCCTGAGATTTCACAGGATTCAACATTTCTGACATCTCCTGCGGCTCTGCGGATTTTGGTCTGATCAACTACACCTTCGCAACCGAAGCCGAAGATTTTAACTTCATCACGGTTGATCAGGTTTTCCTGCAGCAGTTCCACAACTGAACGGCTGTCACATCCTTTAACTATTATTCCGACCTTTTTGCCTTTAAGTGAAGGCAGGTAAGTCGCAAGGTTGTTAACGCTTAAAGCGTCAACTCTCAGTTTATCAATATCTTCATCACTGCGCATGAAATGAGGTGTGGCATGGAGTGGATCGTAACTGTCGGTCCAGCCCATGACCAGATCAAGATCAGGCAGTGCTTTTTTAATAGCTGATTTTAATTCTTCAAGGTTTTTCACCCGTTCCTCCTTATATACTGCCCTTTAATTAAAGAGCGGCTTCCAGAAGTTTGAGGGTTGCTTCGGCATCGGCACCTTCAATTTTAGGAGCCGGTCCGAGCTTGTGAATCTGCTCGGTAAAGCCGGTTACAACCTGTTGCCAGCGCTGGCCTTCAGAAGCCGAAACCCAGGTATACTCAAAACGTCCCGGCTCAATACCGATGAAAGGCAGGAAACGTTTGAGGACTTCCAGTCTGCGGCGGGCGTAAAAGTTGCCCTCGGCATAGTGGCAGTCTCTGGGGTGACAGCCGGAAACCAGAACCCCGTCAGCTCCGTTAAGCAGAGCCTTTACAATAAACATGGGGTCTATACGGCCGGAACATGGAACCCTGACAATGCGCAGGTCAGTGGGCTGAGTAAAACGTCCCACTCCGGCGGTGTCGGCTCCGCCGTATGAGCACCAGTTGCATAGAAATCCGACAATTCTGAGTTCTTTACCCTCTAGAACCGGCATACTGCGTTAACCTCCGCGAGAATCTGGTTGTCAGTAAAGTGCTGGAGCTGAATGGCTCCCTGAGGACAGGTGGAGGTACAGATTCCACAGCCCTGACAAACTGTTTCAATTACTTCAGCCTTCTTCATGCCGCGGAAGTCAATTTCCTTGATGGCTCCGAAGGGACAGGTGGATATACACTTTCCGCAACCGATGCAGCGCTTGATGTTGACCTGAGAAATCTGCGGGTCACTTGCAAGCTGGTCCTTGGAAAACAATCCGAGAACTTTTGCTGCTGCGGCACTGCCCTGAGCAACAGATGAAGGGATATCCTTGGGACCCTGACATGAACCGGCCAGATAAACACCTGCGGTGTTTGTTTCAACCGGTTTGAGTTTGGGGTGCCCTTCCATGTAGAAACCGTATGAATCGTAGGAGATACGCAGTTTTTCAGCCAGACCTGAAGCGCCTTTGGCTGCTTCGGCTCCGACAGCAAGAACAACCAGATCCGCTTCAACTTCGACCTGACCGCCCATAAGGGTGTCTGCGCCGCGGACCATGAGGTTCTCGCCTTTAGGGTAGACCATGGAGACCCTTCCGCGGACATAACGTGCTCCGTATTCTTCCTGCGCGCGGCGGGTGAATTCGTCGTACATTTTTCCCGGTGAACGGATATCCATGTAAAAGACGTATGATTGTGAATCGGGGATATGATCCTTGGTCAGGATAGCCTGCTTTGCAGTATACATGCAGCAGAAACCTGAACAGTAGGGGCGGCCTACAGATTTATCTCTGGAACCGACACACTGGATGAAGACCACATTTTTAGGTTCCTTACCATCAGAAGGACGTTTAACATGTCCTCCGGTAGGTCCGGAAGCTGAAAGCATTCTTTCATATTGGAGTGAGGTGATAACGTCGGGGTATTTACCGCCGCCGTATTCTCCGTATACTGTCCAGTCGAAAAGATCGAAACCGGTTGCAGCAACGATAGCACCGACACTTTCGGTTACAAATTCATCCTTCTGCTCATAATCTATCGCATTGCTAGGACAGATTTTAGCACAGACTCCGCATTTGCCTTTCTGTATTTTCATACAGAAATCAGGATTGATTGCGGCTTTTTTAGGAATAGCCTGCGGGAAGGGAATGTTGATGGCCGTGGTCTTGCCAAGCTCTTCGTTGAAAGGATCATCAGCTTTTTTACTGGGGCATTTTTCAGTGCAGAGACCGCAGCCTGTGCAGGCATCCCAGTTAACATAAGTAGCTTTCTTCTTGATCTTTACATCGAAGTTTCCGACATATCCGCCGACTTCTTCAACTTCGGAAGCAGCGTAAAGGGTTATGTTCGGATGCTGGGCTATATCAACCATGCGTGGCCCGAGGATACAGCTGGAACAGTCAACCGTCGGGAAGGTTTTATCCAGCTTGGCCATTTTTCCGCCGATTGTGGTTGTTTTTTCAACCAGAACAACCTCAAGTCCTCCGTCAGCACAGTCGAGGGCAGCCTGAATACCGGCAACTCCGCCACCGATGATCATTACCCTTTTGTTGATGCTGAACTGTTTGGATTCCAGAGGCTGGTCATTCAAAAGTTTTGCCGCAGCCATACGAACAAGGTCTATCGCCTTGTTGGTATTGGCCTCACGGTCACGGCCGATCCATGAAACATGTTCTCTGATGTTGGCCATCTCAAAAAGATAGCGGTTCAGGCCTGCTCTTTCGAGAGTCCTGCGGAAGGTCGGTTCGTGCATTCTGGGCGTACAGGATGCTACAACAACTCCGTCAAGATCATGTTCCTTGATAGCGTTTATTATGCCTTCCTGCCCGGGTTCGGAGCAGGCGTACATCGTGTCTGTAGCGAATGCCACTCCGGGAAAGTCTTTTGAAGTTTCGGCGACTTTAGCTGTGTCGACAGTTCCTTCAATATTACTTCCGCAGTGACAGACAAAGACTCCTATTCTCACTTTAGTCTTCTCCTTGGCTTATTTGGCGGAAGTTTTTTCTTTCCTGCCGATGGCTTTGAGCACAGCCTTGGGGCTGACACAGAGTTTGCCCATACCGACTTCTTTTTCGGTAAGGCCAAGGGCCAGGCCCATAAGCTGGGTATAATAAAATACCGGTATCTTATGATGTGATCCGGTAGCCATGTTTATCTGCCCCTGACGCAGGTCAAGGTTCATCTGGCACAGAGGACATGCGGTTACTATTGCCTGTGCACCGATGTCTTCAGCTGCATCCAGAAGTTTACCGGAAAGTTTCATAACGAGATCTTTGCGCGGAATACCGAAAGAAGCACCACAACATTCAACCTTCAGCGGGAATGGGACAACATCCGCTCCGAGGGCTTCCATAATATTATCCATGGACATTGGGTGTTCAGGATCGTCAAATTCCATGACTTCCGGTGGACGGTTCATGATGCAGCCGTAGTATGCGGCTACTTTCAGACCTTCCAGAGGTTTGACAACTTTTTCCCTGATGGCTTCAACACCTAGATCTTCCACAAGAATCTGAAGCACGGACTTGGTTGCAACCGTTCCATTATACGGTTTGTCCAGAAGCTTGTTTACTTTCTCGCGGAAATCTTCTTTTTCCATCCTTTTGCCGGATGTCTTAAGATTTGTAAGACAGCTGGGGCAAGGTGTGATGGTAGTTTCCATCCCCATATCCTCAACCAGTGATAGGTTGCGGGCGGAAAGGGCTGAGGACAGAGTGTGATCAACGGTGTGAGCCGGAGTGGAGCCGCAGCAACTCCAGTCGGGAACATCGCTTAATTTGATTCCCAGAACAGAACAGACAGCCCTTGTGGACATATCATATTCCATTGAAGTTCCGGTTCCGGAGCATCCGGGGTAGTATGCATAGTTTAAGGTGCCGCTCATTTGCCGGAACCCTCCTTGAAACGTTCAAAGATTTTAGCAATCTCTTCTTTGCCCTGGACATCATTCGGGTTGAAATGAAGTTTGCCCTTGGGCAGAATTTTCGGTCCTAGATCGAGATCGGTCCAGACCCGGCCTGTGCGAAGAATGTAGTTGACCAGAAGTCCCATCTCAAAGGCTCTTCCATGTTTTTCAACTGAATCAAGGAAAGAATCCCAGAAAGATTTAACCGTCTTGACAGAAGCATAACCTTCACGGCGGGCAATGTGCCTGAGGACATCCATGATGTGTGCAACGTCAATGTTGTTAGGGCAGCGTGTCGTACAGGATTCGCATGTAGCGCAAAGCCAGATAGATTTTGATTTAAGGACTGTTTCTTTCTGGCCTAGCTGTAGTAATCGCATGATTTGGCTTACGGGAATGTCATACGCAAATGAGTATGGACACCCGGCGGTACAGTTACCGCATTGATAACAGAGGTTAAGCGTCTGACCGCTTTCCTCCTCGACCAGATCAACAAACTGCTGGTCGCATGATGTGGTGATGTTGACTGTTTCCATATTTTGGTTAGCCGCCTTTCAGCTTATTGGATGCACCATGCCGGTGATACTGCGGGTGTGTAGAAAATGGCAAATTGCATCAATGGTTGGTAATAGTAATGGAATGCCCCATCCTTTGCTATGTTGTTGTAACTGCCTTTACGGCAGTGTCAACCTTAATGTCAAAATGCACAAGTACGGGATATTTATTATAAATATAATCGGCGGGGTGTGAAATGGAGCGCGGATAAATCCACGCTCCATTCATTAACTGAGCAGTTCTTTTAGAGAGCGCCCTTGTAGATAGCAGCAACTTCAGCATCTTTAAGGAGTCTGGGGTTGGTAAGAGCACAAGCATCTTTCTGAGCGTTTGCGGTCATGGTAGGAATGTCTTCTTCCTTAACTTCCTTACCATAACGTTTTCCAAGCTCTACGAGACCGGAAGGAATACCGATGTCTGCGGAGAGGCGTTTGATAGCGGTGAGAGCCAGTTCGGCTGCTTCCATAGGAGAAAGACCTTCAGTATTTTCACCCATGAGCTGAGCGATTTTTACGAAACGGTCTACCTTAGCGATAAGGTTAACTTTTTCTACATGAGGCAGGAGAATAGCGTTGCATTCGCCGTGAGGCAGGTCATAGAAACCGCCAAGCTGGTGAGCCATAGCGTGTACATGACCGAGGCTTGCGTTGTTGAATGCCATACCACCGAGGTACTGTGCGAAACACATGGCTTCACGAGCTTCGATATCTGTTCCGTTAGCAACTGCGGGACGCAGGTACTTGGCAATGAGTTCGATTGATTTTTCAGCTGCAGAGTCAGTCATGGGAGTAGCTGCTGTAGATACATAAGCTTCAACAGAGTGAGTCAGAGCATCCATACCGGTTGCAGCGGTAAGTGCCGGAGGCATTCCAACCATGAGCAACGGGTCATCAAGTGCGATACCGGGAGTTACGCGCCAGTCAACAATAGCCATTTTAACGTGACGGCTGGTATCGGTGATGATGCAGAAACGGGTCATTTCAGATGCTGTTCCTGCAGTTGTGTTAACAGCTACGTAAGGAGGCATAGGCTGAGTAGACTTGTCTACACCTTCGTAGTCATGAATTTTTCCGCCGTTTGCAACAACAAGGCCGACACCTTTACCGCAGTCATGTGAGCTACCGCCACCGAGAGTGATAAGGCTGTCGCAGTTGTTTTTCTTATAAATTTCAACACCGGCGTGAACATTTTTATCAGTAGGGTTAGGGATGGTCTCGTCATATACGACAACATCCATGCCTTCTGAAGCAAGCAGGTCGGTTATCATTTTGGTAAGACCGGCACCGGTGATACCCTTATCAGTAACGAGCAGAGGCTTAGTTCCACCAAGAGCTCTGATTTTAGCAGGAATTTCTTTATGTGCACCAATTCCGATCAGAGTAACACTAGGAATGAAATAGCCGTAAACTTGTTCCTGTACTGCCATGTTTAAAACCATCCTTTAATTTTGAGAGTTGAAAAGACTTGCCTTTGCCTAACAATGTAAATCCAGAATCCGCGTTTTACACTTTTCTATAGGCAATTTACGGGCCAAAAGTGTAAAGTTTATAATACCAGTGGTTTAGCCTTGTATAGACATTGTTCTATAGGAGTCATTATGTCTCTGCATGGTTTAAGAGCTGGTATAGACGTTCACAGAAGTTTTTCTATCTTAGATATAAACTTATGTCTATAGCGGGTTAAAAGCGTTATGGGATAAAATGTCCCACTAAAATTGTTAAAAAGGACATTTTGACCCTAAAATTTGCCCCCTTAATCTGTGATTTCGGGAAGAAAAATGTAGAATGAGAGCTAAAATATGTTTGTTAAAATGTTCACAAAGTCGCATGTTTACAGGGTTGAGTGTTGTGAATAAAGTCACAATCTTCTTTTTTCTGTCGTGCTTTGGCGTTATTGTCATTGTGGCTCAATATCGAAATAGAACTAAATGGAATTGTGTTATTTAATCATAAATAGTTCACACACTTTGAATAATATTTAAAAATAGATTCCTAAAAATAATATTTTTAATAACAAAATTATTACGTTGGGGAAGGCTCACTTGTACTGTGACAGAGGGTTTCCGCCTAATGAGCTAAAATGATTAACTTATGATCAGAAGAAAAAAAGTAGCCTATATTAGTTTAGTGAAAAATGGAGATCATTTTAAGCAAATGATGAAAATGATATCATAAGTAAAAAGATTTTTCAGCAGAATAATTGATAAAAATGAATAGGATTTAAATTAAGCAGAACGGAAAAACAGCACAAAAAAATTAAGTTTAACGGAAAAATTGAATATTATTTTAATGACACTATTTCATAGATTTAACGGGTTATACTGCTCAGGATAATAATTATTGAATCTGTTAAAGGGATATTAGAAAGTAGCTGAATTGAGTTCAATAAGAGTAAAAAAATTAGTACTACTGAAAAAAAATAAATATTACGTTAAAGATAATATGATGTGATTAAGTGTGAACATTTGAAGAGAAATTAAAAGCCCCCATCAGAAGAAATTGCCATCCAGTGGATGAATGGACTTTTCTGATGGGGGCTAGGCCAAAATTCACTCCATGCAGAGGATAATGGCATTTAATCTTTTTTTATACCGGCTCTAGTCAGCTCTCAAGGCCGTATCTGTTAATTTTACGATATAATGTTTTCCGGCTGATTCCTAAGGCCTCGGCAGTTTTTCTCCTGTTGCCTTCAAAGAAGTCCAGCATTCTCAAAATATGTTTCTTTTCTATGGAATCAAGAGAAATATCATCTTCTGAGTTTTCTGAAGCCATCACCAGCTCTCTGGGGAGTGCGTTAGCGGTAATTATACCGTTTTCAGCTAATATCATGCTGCGTTCGATAACATTTCTCAGTTCACGAATGTTACCGGGCCAGTCGTAACGCATGATGCATTTCATGGCACTGTCCACAATTCTGTGCGGCTGTCCTTCAGGGCTGAGTGTTGCAAGAAAATAATCTACCAGAAGAGGCAGGTCTTCTTTGCGTTCACTCAAGTCCGGGATAGAAATATTGAAAACATTTATACGATGATAGAGTGCTTCATGGAATCGTCCGGCTTCAACTTCTTCCGCCAGATTACGGTTGGTAGCAAATAAGAATCTGATATCAACGCGGCGCTCATCCTTTTCACCGACTCTACGGTAAGTCTGAGTTTCAAGAACTCTCAGCAGGGAAGCCTGAACTTCCAGAGGGAGTTCACCAATTTCATCAAGGAAGAGTGTTGATTCATGGGCATAGGCCATAAGTCCTTCCTGAGATTCGGTTGCTCCTGTGAAGGAACCTTTGACGTGACCGAAAAGCTCACTGCGGGCGAGTTCTTTCTGGAGTGATGCGCAGTTTTTGATGATTATGGGATTACCGGATCTTGTGGAGCGGTCATGTATTGCATGGGCCACAACATCCTTACCGGCACCTGATTCTCCAGTAATGAGAACCGGAACATTGGTGGGAGCTACCTTATCAATAAGAAACTGAATGTTTTTTATGGCCTTGGATTTTCCGACAAGTTTAGTCGGGCTGCTTTCTTTTCCTGAGCTGTGCTTTAAAATCTGATTTTCTCTGGCAAGGCGGACTCGCTGATGAGCTTTCTCCACAACCAGATCAATGCGGTCAAGATTAAATGGTTTGGGGATAAAATCGCAGGCTCCAAGCTTCATCGCTTCTACAGCACTGTCGATATCTCCCTGTCCGGTGATCATTACGACTTCCGTATTTGGAAGACTTTCTCTCACTTCAATAAGAAAATCCAGATTTTCAGTATCCGGAAGTCTTAAGTCCAGAACCACTACATCATATAATCTCTGCCTGAGCATTTCCCGGGCATGCTGAGCAGAGGCCGCGGTAAAAATTTCTCTTTCAGGTGAATCAAGCTCTTTTTTAAGAAGACGCCTGATAGGCTCTTCATCGTCTACAACCAGAACGGGATATTTGTCATTCTTCATCTTGATCAGCTCCGGGAATTCTCACGCAGAAAGAGGATCCGGCACCTTCTTCGCTATGCATTCCAATTTCACCACCGTGGCTTTTTACAATGGAATAACACGTTGAAAGGCCGATTCCGATTCCTTTTCCTACTGGTTTCGTTGTGAAGAAGGGTTCGAACAGTTTGTCCTGCAACTCAATTGGAATACCGCAGCCGTTATCTTCCACAATCAGCCCGACCCAATTGTGTTCGTCAGAATAGGTTCTGATTAATATGGAACCACCATCTTTTGTGGCATCAAACGCGTTGACCAGAAGATTTATTATAACCTGTTTCAGGTGAGACTCGTCTCCCATAATTTCCGGGAGGTCTTCATCCAGAACTACTTTGACTGATATTTTGCAGCTGTCTTTTATGTGGTGCTTTAAAATAATCATTGTGTCATTGACACATTTATTAAGATTCAGTCTGGTGAAGCTTGCGCACACCGGACGACTGAATGTCAGCAGTGTTCTGACTATATCCCGGCAGCGCAGACATTCACTTATTATCGTGTCTGTGTATTCGCAGAAGTCGTCGTATAATTCTTCATCGAGGCTGTCCTCAATATATTTAAGACGGCGCTTTATACCTTCGGCAAATCCGTTTATAGCTGTGAGCGGGTTATTAATCTCGTGGGCGACTCCTGCTGCTAGTGTTCCGACAGTAGCCATTTTTTCGGCCTGATAGAACTGGGCCTGAAATTCTTTTTCAAGGGTGACATCGCGTTTGAACAGCAGCACATGCCGTTTAAATCTGGCATCTGTTTTTAAGGGCGAGGCAATAAGTTCAAAATGGCGATATTTGTCATCTACCTTGTATATGCAGGTGTCTTTGGCAATTTCATCTCTGTCTATAGCTACAAGAACAGGGCAGTCCTCGCACTGGGAGTCTCTGTTGCGCAGTATTTTATAACAGTGTTTTCCTATGGGGTTGACCCCGGGGTACCATTCATTAAAAACGTGGTTTACTGATCTTATTTTGAGGTCCTCTGATAGGACAATCATAAGGTCCGTTATTGCATCGAGTATTGCCTGATTCTCTTTACGCTGGTTTTCAAGTTCGGCGTTTGAGGATTTGAGTTCTTCAACCTTTCTCTGAAGATCCTGATAAAAACCCAGTTTGCAATGTTTAATTCCGATAAGATCATTTAATGATGTAAGAGGAGCCATTACCAGGCCTCCTCACAGGCTTTGAGCATATCCTGCCATGTGGCTTCCAGAGGATTTGTCAGGTTGCAGGCGTCATTAACCGCCATTTTACAGACCTGTCCGAGTGTCATCTTGCTTTCAGGAGCAAGAATCTGGCTTAACTTAACCGGTACATTGAGTGATGCGAAAAATGCTTCAAGTTTTTCAATCCCCGCGATAGCGGTGCTCATATCATCTTTTTCCCTGCGGTTTAAAATAACTTTTCCAATTTCAGCCATTTTGGAAACACAATAATCCAGATTGGTGCGCATCACCGAGGTGAGAAGAATGGGGTGGAGTACTCCGTGTTCAATGTCGAACATTCCTCCAAGTGAATGGGCTATGGCGTGTTCCATTCCGAGGGATGCGTTGCTGAAGGCCATTGAAGCCGAAGTGGAAGCAATGGAAAGTTGTTCCAGTGACTCCAGAGAGCGGGTTTCTATAGCCGGTTTCAGGTTGCGCATAATTAGGTCGATTGCTTTAAGTGACTGAGTTTCTGTGAACGGCGAGGCGATGCGCGAAACATAAGATTCTATCGCATGAGCCAAGGCATCAATGGATGATTGAATGATAAGCCTTTCACTTTTTGTGCGCAATAGATCAGGGTCTACAATGGATATATTAGGTACCAGTGTCCTGCTGATGATGGACATTTTGACCCGTCTTTGGGTGTCTGAGATGATGCAGAATTGAGAAATATCCGACCCGCTGCCGGCTGTGGAAGGAATAAAGATCATCGGAGGAAGGGGACGGTCGATTTTATTTGCACCTTCATAGTCTCTGACTTTTCCGCCATTGCTGGCAATAACCGCAATTCCTTTTGCTGTGTCCATGACACTGCCGCCACCTAGAGCAACGATTACATCCGCTCCGTTTTTCAGATAGAATTCTGCACCCTGTTCGACCTGAAAATCACGGGGATTATGGGTGACTCCCATATAATAGACCCAGTTGATCCCCTCGGATTCTAAAATGTCCATTAATCTCTGGACCCATCCAGCCTCTTCAAGACCGTTGTCGCTGACCAGAAAAACCTTTTTTGCCCCGTGTCTGAGGGCGCATTGCCCGACAAAGTTTATGCTTCCCCTGCCGAATATTATTTCGGGAATTGCGAACTTGGTTATTTCCATATCAGCATATCCTTATCAATTTGTTTGATCATGATGTCATTCAGGTTGACGGCGTATCACTTGTTTCGAATCGTAATCCTTATATTCAGGGAGGCTGATCCGTTAGAGAGTGGTAGGTCTGTCGCGGTATATCAGGCCAGAGTCTATCAGGCCGGAAATTCTAAAAAATAATCATGTATTTTTATACACCTACTTCCCATTATCCCTTGAATAAAAATACCATGCCAGCACTCCCGGGTTTAATCTGGTAGAATACCAGTAAAAGCGAAACTCACAAGGAGGGCTGACATGGCTAGACTTACAATATCATCAATTAGTAGGTTTGTGGAAGGCTTTCAAAGTCAACTTTTTTTCGTAGGTATTGATGTACATAAACGTAGTTTTAGTGTGGCCTTGCTTAGAGCAGATGGAATGGTTGAGAGCTGGACGACTCCAGCTGATGTTGAAGCTATCACCAACAGACTG